>QHYL01000249.1 GCA_003224105.1 Acidobacteriota bacterium
AACGATAATTGCCCGCCAGCGCAGACTCCGTGCCCGAGGAAACAACCAAGGCGATCGCAACTACGCCAATCAGCAACAAAACAAAAATGGCGATCAGCAGGGCAATGCCCTCTTCGCTTTGTTGCTTTCGCATTGCGGGTCGCGCTTTCAATTTGACTCTATAAATCTTATCGATTCGCCCTCATTGATTGCCCTACTGATTCGGTCCTACTGATTCGGATTGATTCGGCGGCCACGCCCTTCCAATTGTACAAGGCGCGGACGGCCGCTGGTGGTATCGGGCATAGGGGCCGCCACAATCAAGGTAATAGCGACATCCCTGATGTTCGCGGGCGAATTATCGGGGCCGGTCGCGGGCGCGGGCTTCCACCTAGTCCATCTCCGCCACCCGGTTCTGGTCCGGACGTGCAAATTGTGACTGGCTCGTTCCCGGCAAATCTTCAGACGACAGCCGGGCTTCAGGGGCTGGTGCAAACGATTACACAAAACGCAGATGTCGTCGTGACGGGCCCCGCGAACGGATCGATTCTGCCAGGGTCGATGTACAGTCCGAGCCCAAATCCAATGACCATCGTTGTCAATGGAGACCTCGACCTGACAGGCTGGAGCCAGACGGGGTACGGGCTTCTCCTGGTCACCGGCAACTTTGCCTACAGCGCCACCACTTCTTGGCGCGGCATTATTCTGGTGATCGGCCAGGGGACGGTCACGGGTTCCGGCGCCGGTGGTGGTGATTTTGATGGCGTCTTCTTCGTCGCCAACACGGTTTCGGGTGCCCAGTTGGGCGCTGTGAGCATGGATTACAGCGCCATCACGAATGGTGAAGGCATCCACTACAGTAGCTGCTGGGTCAAAGCCGCCACGCCCGTAGGCAACCTGAGAGTCCTCTCCTTCCACGAAATCTCGCAATAGCAGCCGTCTGGAAATACATTTCCCTGGCGGCACTGATCCTAAGCCTGTTACGTGACCGCCGAAGTCGTTCCCTCCCAGGCAGGAGGAGTTGCTGAACGAACTGAACGGACTGAACGGACGGGGGGCACCCCACCCCCCCGGGCATTTTGCATCGTTATCAAAACAAAGGGGTTACTAGATTTGATAGTGAGTGATTGCAAAAGGGCGAGCAAAGGGCACTGGCAGGTCAATTGAAGAGACAGAGCGTTCCAAGAAGAGGGATACAAAGCGCCTTGGCGTGGATGCGGTCGAGAATTCACAAGCGATGCTATCAACTATTAACAAATCCTTTTATATTACTTGTCTTAGCTCCATAATTCTGTCACCCCTTAACGGCAACGTGAAAATGTCACCCCATGAGACCGGAGACATTCACGTTGAGTCAGAAAGAGTTACAACGAGTGACCGTCCTTTCTTCTTGTTTGCGTGGGGAGTTGGCATGTGCCAGAGCCGCCGAACTCCTCTCCTTGAGCGTGCGACAGGTGAAGCGATTGAAAAGCGAAGGTCATCGCGGTTTCCGGCGATCCGCTGAAGTCCATCGGCGAATTGGAGCACGTGAAATTTGTGATGCACAACGGGTCTGTGTTCAAGAATGAGCTGACGAAGTAGAACCAAGAAGGAGGAAACAATGGCCGAGCAGAACTTAAAGAATCACGCGAGGTTTGTTCCGTCGTTCCATTTTTTCGCGTTACCTGTGTTCGGGATTAATTTCGTATGGTCGCTGTACAAGTTAAGGTACTTGGGATTTTCGTTCGCGGGAATCTTTGGGGTGCTCTTTGCAGCGGCCCTGGTTGTCCTAGCTCTGCGCGCGCGATTGTTTGCGCTGGCGGTGCAGGACCGTTTGATCCGGCTGGAAGAACGGCTGCGTTACGAGCGTGTATTGCCGGAAGAATTGCGCTGGCGCGCTGATGAGCTGACGGTGAATCAGTTTGTTTCTTTACGGTTCGCCAGCGACGATGAATTGCCCGCGCTCATGAAGAAAGTGCTGGATGAAAGAGTGACGAACCGAAAGGCCATCAAGCAGTTGATCAAGAATTGGCGGCCGGACTACCTACGCGCCTGAGAACTCTTGGATTCTTTGGTACCAAGGGTTTCGCTTATCGAGAAGCAGCCTTAACGGCAGCGCCTTCGATTTCGGCAATCTCTTCGGCCGTGAGCTTTAGTTCCCCGGCGCGCATGATGCCTTCGACCTGTCTGGCGTTGCGCGCGCCGACAATAGCGCCAGTGATTGCGGGATGCCGCAGCACCCAAGCGATGGCGATTTCGCCTGGCCCGCGGCCGTGGCGTGCTCCCACCTGGCGGAGCCGCTCCACAAGCTCGAGGTTTTTGGATAGCCGCGGCTCGCGGAACTCTGAACCACGGCTGCGAAAGTCATCGGCCGGCAGCTTGGCCGCACGTTCACGAGTCATCGCGCCGGTCAGCAGCCCGGAAGCCATGGGAGCGTAGGAGATGACGCCGATGGTCCGCTTCTGGCAATAGGGGAGAATTTCATCCTCAATTTTGCGACGGATCAGAGAGTACGGCGGCTGAAGCGAAGTGACCGGAGCAATTTTTTCGGCGCGCTGGATTTGCGCAACATTAAAATTGGAAACGCCAATCCACCGAACTTTTCCTTCTTTCTTGAGCGCCGCAAGAGTTTGCCATGCTTCCTCCAGCCCTGGGCCATTGTCCTCCGGCGGCCAATGGATCTGGTAAAGATCAATGGTCTTTACTTGTAGCCGGCGCAGGCTATCTTCACACTCGCGGCGGATCGAAGCGGCACTATATTCCTTTTTGATTTTTCCTTGCTCATTCCAGCGCATGGCGCACTTCGTGAAAATGTAAGGGCGGGCGCCGCGCCATTCCTTAAGGGCCCGTGCAACCACACTTTCCGAATGACCCAGGCCGTAAGCCGCAGCGGTATCAATCCAATTGACGCCCATTTCCAGCGCTCGATGGATTGCGGCGATGGAATCTTTGTCGTCCTGCGGACCCCAGGCAAATTCCCATCCGGACCCGCCAATGGCCCAGGCGCCAAAACCAACCGGGGTTACTTTCAAATCGGAGTTGCCAAGCTTTCGTGTTTCCATCTCAACCCCCGCCCTCGCTCCCGCGCGGGCAGGCTGCGTTCCCGCGCCGCGGATTCTTCTCTTTGTCTCTCATAAAATTGGATGAAGAAAAAGGGAAAAAAGTTAAAAAGAGGCGCTCAAACGGCAGAAAGAAACCTAGTTTGCTGTGATTGCGTCGTCCAGCGAAACGCTTTCGCCGTCGGGATTGGTGATGGTGATTCGCTGGGGACCCGGAGTGAGCGGGGGAATTGTGATGGAAAGCGTGTTGACATCCTTGAACGTGACTGTTGCCGTTTTTCCGTTGATGGCGATGCCAACTCCGTTGACAAAACCACTGCCGCGAATCGTAAGGGTTGCCCCTCCGGCGGCCGAAATAGTGGAAGGCTGAATCGTGCCAATCCCAAGCGGTACGGCAGCAAGCTGAACAATCGTGAACGTCGCGTTTTGCGCTGTGCCGTCCGGAGAAGTGATGGCAAAAAGGCGTTGGCCGTTCTCGTCAGTCGCGAGGAACCCGCCGTGAAAGCCGTCCACATCGGTCATGAATTGCTGCGGGAGAAAAATCCGCAGACGAAGCGCGCCGGAATGAGCGTCAAGAATATCCACGCCGCCTTTCACTCCGGTGCTCCCGGGTGCGCCGGTTAGAAAAGGTTGATAGAGCAAGGCACCAGAAGCGTGCAGAGCGATTCCAGGCACCGAAACGCGGCCAGGGATTTGAGTCAGTTCGGCGGAAACGGGAACCGATGAAATATTGAAATTAGGGGCGTGGACTTCCGTCACTCCATTGGCTGTAAGGGCAAACGCCGAGCCGTCGGCAGAAGTCGTCAAATCAATGGCCGAAGAATTTGCGGCAGACGTAACGAAATGATTGGGAGAGTTGGCACTCCAAGATGCCAGCGGACCTCCGGAGGCCGACGCGAACGCAAGAAAAACTTGATCGCCCGACACGCTGGAATGCAGGAGTGGCGCGCCGGTGAGGCTGGTGACCTCAGGCTGTGGAGCGGGTTGAATTGTCGGGGGAGAAGCGGTGAGGTTCATCTGGGCAAGGCAGTTGGAACACGCTCCCGAAGATCCCCCTTCGCCGCTGAGTCCGACAAAAACTGTCTGCAAGCTGGTTGCTGCAACGCGAGCGGGGCCGGAATTGGTAAAGCCTGAAACGCCGCCAACGAAAACCGTGGTGCCTGTGCCTTTCACGGGATCGAGGAGGTAAACATTTTGCGCTCCGAAATCGGCAACGACTAATTGGGAGCCATCAGGCGTCAGAGCGAGACCGCGCAAACCAGCATTGGGAGGAGGTCCACCGGGAGGCTGGATTGGCGAGAGAAATAGATTTTGCTGCAGGTCAAAAACGTCCACGTGATCGATGTTCGAAAGATAGATCCGCTGGCGCGGCTGATCGTAAATCAGAAATTTGAATAACGCCGGCTTCGCGTAGGATTGAACGCCCTGCAAATACTGAAAAACCTTGGAGGAAGTAGTAGAACCCGCAGGCGCAGAAATAAGAATATCCGCCTTCCCGGGCGAACCTGCAGGCGTCTGAAGCGTAATGCGTTCGACAGGAAAGGGGTAACTGGAATCCAGGGCAAGGGATGGAGCAATCGCCGTAACGTTCTCGACCTTCTGCACGGTAGCACTCACTGTGCCGATCTTCACGCTGATCTTTGTTGGATCCGCTCCAAAGCCGTAGCCATAAATCTGCACCACATCGCCACCGGCGTTTGTCCCCGCATTGGGGAGAACCTGCAGGATTTGCGGTCCGTAGCTGAAGGCGTCCGGCGCAAGCACGAGCCAAGAATTTTGAAAGTACGCAGTCAGATTGACCACTCCGTTGACAACGCTAGGAGGCGAAGCCACCTGGATTTGCGAGCTGGTGACCGCGGGACTTGCAGCCAATTGCGCGCCGAATTTGACTTGCCCTGGGCCCGCGAAGTTTTGGCCGCTGAGAATTGTGGAAGTACCCCCTGAGATCGGCCCTTCTGAGGGTTGCATGCTGGGCGCAGGTGCAACGATAGGTGACACCAACGAAATCATTCCTGGCACAGACGCATCGACGAAGCTGAATCCACGGTTGGAAAGCGCAAAAAGAAGCTGTGTTTCGTCCCCATCTTCTATCATCGAAGCAACCCCTTGGATGGAAATGTCCGGCACTCTGCCAATGAGTTGCCCCGACTGGCCATCAAGCACGGTGATGAACGACGCGCCGCCGGAAGTCTCCGCAATGTATAACTCTTTCCCGTCGCGAGAGAAGGTCACACCGCTAACGCTCGCAGCCAGGTAAGCAGAAACTTGCTGGAGCGATGCATTCAGAAACAGCACTTGCGCATTGCTGCCGTTCAAAAAAACGACGGCGAATCGGCTTTCGTCGTTGTTTGCAGCGGCCCACGTTATTACCCCAGTCCCCAATGTAACGGGACCCGCAACGACATTGCCTCCCGAATCGAACAAGGCAACTTCTCCGGAGGAATCATTGGCCGCGGCAAGAACCTTCGAGTGATCGCCGGAGCGCGCCAGAGCGCCAACTCCGTTCTGGAAAACAACCGGAGCGGCCGCCGTTAAGTCGGTCAAGGAATTCGAAACCGGGTCCCAAAGAGCGAGCAAGGCCTCCGCGGAAACGGGCTGACGCAGGCGAACCATGGCCTTGCTGTTCGAGAGGGACAAGACCTCAATTGGCCGGTCAAAAATCACGTTGGGAATGGGCGTGAGTCCTGCCGGCGCGTAACGATTTTTGATGGAAAGCGAGACGGGATCGACAGCGACGATCTCATTTCGCGCAGTGCCAATCCAAATGGTAGCCCCATCGGCAGAAAGATCGGCGCTCGTGCCCCCCGGAACTGAGATTTGTGCGATTCGCGTTTGGCTGGAGGTGGAAAACACTTCGACGCGGTTCATGGCGCGGTTGGCAACGAAGACCTGCTTATTGGCGGGATCGTAAGCGAGGTGATGATGATGGGGTTCGCCGAACGGCGCATCTGCCGCCAGGACCGCATCGGTTCGTATGTAATTCGTACGAGCAAGCGTGGAGGCCACGCCCGTTTGCACCGTAAGAGCAAGCGTTTGTGAATGAGACAGCGCGCCGCTGCTTCCCTGCGCGGAAACTGTGAAGTTCCCTGGTGCGGCGTTTGACGCGGCCCCAAAAACAACAGGAAGGTTTGCGCCCGCCGCTACATCAAACGGGCTCGCCGGATTTGACGTCACACCCACCGGAAGTCCGCTCAGCATAACTTGCACACTGCCGGTGAATCCGTTGCTGGGACTGACTGAGACACTCACCGCAGAACTGGTGCCGCCTTGAGAAATGGAAATTGAACTCGCTGAAAAGCTCAGGGAAAAATCGGGTGGCGGAGGGGGCGGTTGCGTAACGGAAGAGCCTCCGCCGCACCCCGCACACGCGGAAACCAGCACTAGAAATTCCAGCAGCAGAACGCGGTCGCGTAGTCGTCCCACGACACGACTCCAGGAATCTTCTGCGAGAGACGCAGAAACCAAACACAACTGGCATCCGCGCATTCTCTAAACGCACACTGAGAGGAAGCCGGTTAGACGATAGCTACCGGCGCTAGACGTGTCAAGCTGATAAACACGGAGTACGGAAAATCGACTGTGGGAAAACAAGAGAGCGTCCCGGACCTGCCGGGACGCTCTCCTGAAGGGATTGCATGCGGACTAAAAACTATATGGTCTTGGTAGCCGTCGCCGCCGGAACCGAAGAGCTCCTTGTAAACGCGTGGCTGCTGGATTCCTTTTCCGCACTCTTGTCGATCTCGATCGAGCCCTTGAAATAGGCCCCGTCTTCGATCATGATGCGCGCAGTGGTCAGATCGCCATTGACCGAACCATCTTTCTTGATTTCAATTTTGTCTTTGGCGCGAAGGTTGCCCTTCACCGTGCCAAACACCACCACCTCGCGGGCAATGATGTCGGCCGTGACTTTCGCCGTGGCTCCGACGGTGAGTTTCCGCTCATCGAGTTGGACCAGCCCTTCGACTGAGCCATCAATCACCAGATCTTCGTTGCCGGAGATCTCTCCCTTTACATGCAGACTTGCCCCGAGCCGCGCTGTGCCGCGGTCCGCGGTCCCGCCTAATGGACGCATTGCATCTGTACTCATTGCCGGTTTTTCCTCCCAGGCCGCCGGAGCTGGTCGCGACGGCTGATTCGAAATTGGATTCCTTTGTTCCGGTTGCCCGGGTTGCGGCGCATCCGGTTTCTTATTACCCCACATCGATCCTCCCTAAGGGACAGCACACCCCACGTAGATTTTCGCCCGGGGGTAATGCAAACTCTATTCCTCGCAGGGGGCCGCAGCAAACAAACTCTGGACGCTCTGTTCCTGATAGTTACTGGACTTTCGGGCAGGACTGGCTTGGGTGTTGCGATTTTGCTGGAAATCCCGCCGAAAGTAAAGAAGAGCTTTATACATTAACAATTAATGGGAAGGCTTTTCGGGAACCGGTTCCGTGGCCAGGAAATCCTCGATGAAGCGGCGGGAGTAGGAATCGAGAAGCTGTTGAATCCGCTGGTGGCTTGCCGATTTGAGAATGAATCCCGCGTGATGAAACTTGCTGACGCGGTAGACGATTTCGCCATCGTCATAGGCTGAAGTGTCGGGAACCTCCTGGCGCGCGAGAGATAGAATCACTCCCGCGTAATCTCGTCGCGCAGCGGGAAGCTGATAGGGTTGCTTGCCGGCGCCGACTTCGAGCCGCGCCCATTCGCGCCAGAGATTGATGCCCGTGGCGGCTTCGATGACATCCGCAATGTAAGCGCCTCCGACTCGCGCGGCAATCTCGAGAAAATAGAATTTCCCATCCGCATGCGCCTTCAGAAATTCAGCGTGGGTCACGCCGCGCACCAAGCCAAGGCTCTCGATGAGATCGCGATTGATTTTCTGCAATGCGCGCGCTTCCTCCGCATCGCGCGGAAGCGTACTCGTCGTGAAAACACCGCCCTGATGCGAAGTTTCCAATGGCGGCGCGCCGTAACCGTGTGCTTCTGCAAAGACAACTTCATTCTCCGAAATCACGCTGTCCACGTGATAGACCGAGCCGGGCACAAACTGTTCCAGGAGATAGAACGATTGCTGGTCACCTAACTGGTCGAGCCAGGGCCAAAGTTCTTCCGGCTTGTGAATCTTCTTCATTCCGATGCCGGACGCCTGCGAACGCGGCTTGAGCAACCACGGACCTGATACGCGGGACATGAATTCGCGCAGGCTATCGTGGTTCAAAACGTGCACAAATTCCGGCGCCAGAATCTCCGTCTCTCTTGCGCGGGCGCGCATTGCCAGCTTGTCTCGAAAATAACGCACGGTGGTCAAGCCCATGCCGGGAATGCGGAGGTGTTCGCGAAGGGCGGAGACGTTCTCCATGTCAAACTCGTCGAGCGCGACGATCCGATCAATCGGCTGCGACCTGGCTGTATAACTCACTGCGTAAATCAAGCTCTGCAGAGGCAGCTCTTCCGGCATGGTGAACACTTCATCGATGCATTCAAACGGCCAGTCGGCGTTCCGCAGCTTCTCGACGGTCAACAGCAGCACGCGGCAACCCATGCCCTTGCATTCGCGGATAAACTCCTGCCCCTTTTCATAGGAACTGATGCAGAGAACGGTAAGAGGCCGGCCGTCTGACATGCGCTACCTCGGGGCGAGGGCAATTAGAGCGCGGATTATACAGCGCCCGGAGCGGCTGGATATAAAAATTGCAAAAAGGGCCCGACGCGCTGCGCCCAGGACGCTTCATTGTGCTCTCCTCCCTCCACGCGCTCGTAGTGCAAATCGTGTTCGCGCCGCCAGCCCTTTTCGAGTAGCACATCGCGAAATCGCTCCACGTCCTGCACGATGCGAGGCCCTTCCCGCGTGCCGATGTCCAGCCAGATGCGGGGGCGCTGCTCAACGTGCATGGACTTCACAAAACGATGAATCACCAACTGGTTCCACCAAAGCGAGGGCGACAGCGCGGCGATCTTCCCAAAGATCGTGCAATGCTTGAGCCCTAGATACAGCGACACCAGTCCGCCGAGCGACGACCCGCCGATGCCGGTGTGTTGGGGGCCGGCGAGGGTGCGATATTCTCTTTCCACGAATGGCTTTACTTCCTCGATCAGAAATTTTGCGTAACGGTCCGCGCGGCCCCCGCCAAGCTTTGCCACATGGGTGGGCGTATATTCGCGGATGCGTGCTTTCGTGTTGTACATGCCGACGATGATGAGCGGCTCGACGGAGCGAGCGTGAATACACTCGTCCGCCGTGTGTCCAACATGCCAGTCTTGTCCGGGAATGAATGAAGTCGCGCCGTCAAAGAGATTCTGTCCGTCGTGAAGATAAAGAACGGGAAAACGCCGCGCCGGCTGGTCGAGATAGCCAGGCGGCGTGTAAATGATAAGGTCGCGCTGATTGCGCAGGAAGCGCGACCGGAACCGTTCGTGCTTGCGAAGCTGCCCAGAACTCACTGTGCGATCGTCACCAGGAGGTCCTTAGCTTCCACCTGCTGGCCGGGCGTTACGAGCAGTTTAGCAATACGGCCGGAAACAGGCGCATAGATATTGGACTGCATTTTCATCGCTTCGAGGGTAAGAAGTTTCGCTCCGCGTTCCACCGCATGATTGGCTTGCACGGCCACGCTGCTGATAACGCCGGCGGTCGGAGCGGCCACCTGACCGGGATCGGCAGGATCCGCTTTGGGATGCGCGCGTTCCGTGACTCGCAGCGATTTGTCCCGCACCGTAATTTCGCGCGGCTGCCCGTTGAGTTCGAAGAAAAGCGTGCGCGTGCCATCGGGATGCGGCTCGCTGAACGTCAGAAATTTGATGATAAGCGTTTTTCCGGACTCGATCTCCACCGTGATTTCTTCGCCGGATTTGAGCCCATAGAAAAATGCAGGCGTAGGCACCACGCTGACGTCGGAATACGTCTGGCGAAAGCGGTCGAACTTCGCAAACACTTCCGGATACAGCAAATAGCTCAGCAAGTCGTCGCGCCGGACCGCATGACCTGTTTTTTCTTCCAGATGTTTTTGCTCTTGTTCGAAATCCGCGGGTGGCAAGCTCGCGCTCGGACGGCCTTTCAAGGGCGTGCGGCCATTCAGAATGATCTTTTGAAGCCTCCTCGGCCAGCCGCCCGGAGGAACTCCTAAAGCTCCGGAAAACATCTCCACCACCGAATTGGGAAATGGCATGTCGTGTTTTCCATTGAGGGCCAGAACATCCTTCGGCCGCATCTCCTTCGCCATCAGAAGCAATGTCATGTCTCCAACCACTTTGCTCGAGGGCGTGACTTTTACAATGTCGCCAAAAAGCTGATTCACCTCGGCGTACATTCTCTCCACCTCACGCCAGCGATGTCCCAGCCCCAAAGCCGTAGCCTGTTCACGCAGGTTGGTGTACTGCCCGCCGGGAATCTCATGCTGGTACAGCCGCGCGGAGCCGGCTTTCGGTCCGGAGTCGAATGGCAAATAGTAAGTGCGAACCGTCTCCCAATAGTCTGAACACTCGTTGAGCGCTTCGATGTCGAGCTGCGTATCGCGCGGCGTGTGGCGCAGTGCCTCAACGATGGAATTGAGATTCGGCTGGCTCGTGCCGCCGCTGACCGCTGCAACCGCCGCGTCTGCGACGTCCACCCCGGCGTCCGCGGCTTTCAGAACCGAGCCCGAGTTGATGCCGCTCGTATCGTGCGTGTGGAAGTGAACGGGAACGCCAACTTCTTCACGCAGCGTCTTCACCAATTCGAATGCGGCATACGGCTTGCAAAGACCCGCCATATCCTTAATGGCCAAAAAGTGCGTACCAAGTTTCTCGAGTTGCTTCGCCAGCGCGACGTAATACTTCAGCGAATACTTCGGGCGCCCTTTGTCGAGAATGTCCCCTGTATAACAAATCGCCGCTTCGCACACCGCGCCCGTTTCCAGCGCCGCGTCAATGGCCACGCGCATGTTGTCAATGGAATTGAGCGAATCGAAGATGCGGAAGATGTCGATCCCCTGCGCATGCGCTTCGCGGACGAATTCGATAATGACGTTATCGGGGTAGGAGGTGTAGCCGACCGCGTTCGCTCCGCGCAGCAGCATCTGGAAGCAGATGTTGGGAATGGACTCGCGGAGCACGCGGAGGCGATGCCACGGATCTTCATGCAGGAATCGCATCGCCGTGTCGAACGTGGCGCCTCCCCACATTTCCAGGCTGAAGAGGCTTGGCAGTCTTTGCGCCACCGCGTCGGCCGCTGCGAGCAAATCGTGCGTGCGTACCCGCGTCGCCATCAACGATTGGTGCGCATCGCGAAAAGTAGTGTCGGTGATCAGCAAACGCTTCTCTTTTCGCGCCCAGTCTGCAAACTTCTTCGCCCCCAGCTTTTTCAAGAGTTGCCGCGTCCCGTACGGCGGCGCGATGCCAGGCGCCGCAGGAGCAACTGCAGTTTCCAGCTCTTTGGGGATCTGCTTTCCTTTCACTTCCGAGTTGCCATTCAGGATCACGTCGCCAAGGTAGGAAAGCAGTTTGCTCGCGCGATCTGCCGTGCTGGGCAAACGGAAAAGTTCCGGTGAATCGTCCAGGAACGAAGTCGTGACTTCCCCTGCCTGAAACTTGGGGTGATTCACCACGTTTTCCACGAAGGGAATATTGGTTTTCACGCCGCGGATGCGAAACTCGCGCAGTGCCCTATCCATTCGCTGGCAGGCTTCCGGAAGGTTTGCGCCCCACGCGGTGGTCTTGACGAGGAGAGAATCGTAGTACGGCGTAAGCGTGGCTCCAGCATAAGCCGTTCCGCCATCGAGACGAATCCCGAATCCCGCCGGCGAGCGATAGGTCGAGATTTTTCCGTAGTCCGGCGCGAAATTGTTGGCGGGATCCTCGGTAGTCACGCGGCACTGCAACGCTGCCCCATTCAACGGGATACATTCCTGCTTTGGCAGGGCCAGCGGAGCTTCATGCAGCTTGTGGCCTTGCGCGATCAAAATCTGCGAGCGCACCAGGTCGATGCCAGTCACCATTTCCGTGACTGTATGCTCCACCTGAATGCGCGGATTCACTTCGATGAAATACCACTTTTGCGAGTCCACGTCGTAAAGGAACTCCACCGTACCGGCATTGCGATAGTTCGCCTTGCGCGCAAGCTGTACGGCCGCGTCGCACAGCTCGGAGCGAATGCCCCGGTCGAGATTCGCCGCGGGCGCAACTTCCACAACCTTCTGGTGGCGCCGCTGCACGGAACAATCGCGCTCGTAAAGATGCAACAGATTTCCGTGATGATCGCCAAGAATCTGCACTTCCAGGTGCCGTGCTCGAGGCAGGTATTTTTCCAGGAACACGGAAGCATCGCCAAAGGCCGACTTCGCCTCCCCCTGAGCCTCTTCGAGCTGCGCATCGAGCTGCGCCGCGTCCCGCACCACGCGCATCCCGCGGCCTCCGCCACCCATGGCCGCTTTCACAATGACCGGGTAACCCATTTCTTTCGCAATTTTTTGCGCTTCTGCCGCGGACTTCACCGGTTTTTCCGTCCCCGGCAACACCGGCACTCCAGCCGATGAAGCAAGTCTTCGTGCGGCGGGACAATGCCAGCAACGTCCAGATAGGCTTCCACCGGGCCTTTCCCGGCGCCCACTTGATAGGCTTCATCGGCTTTGAAGCGATGCAGCGCCAGCCGGTCTTCCTGCGAATAGATGGCCACGGTACGCAAGCCGAGTTCATTGGCCGCTCGAAAGATGCGAATGGCAATTTCGCTGCGGTTCGCAGCCAGCAGTTTATGGATTGGCTTCGCTTTCTTCATCACTCAGGCGCCCAGCCCCATGCAAAACTCTATATTGTCCCGCACCAGACCCGTGATGCAGGAGCAGTTTTTTCGATGCATCGAATGCAATGCATTTCTAAGGCAAGGGCTAGGGGAGTGGCGCGGTCGCTGGTTGCAAAGTTGTCGCAGGACCCGCCGCAAGCGGCGCCACCGGGGCCGTTTGCAACTGCAACAGTTGGGCTTGCACTCTTGCCCAAGCCTTGGCGTGGCGTTTCGTGGCATACGCGGCGTCCGGGTCCGCATAGAAGTGCAAGAGCTCTGCCTTGGTCTCTGCAGTGACATTTGCGAAATTCGTTTCCGCCAATTCGTCCAGAAGTTTGGCGTGCGCCTCATCGTTCATGCGGTATTTTCCAGGCCCGGTGCTCTCCCCCACGTCAAAATTGTCATTCTCAAGCTGCGCAGAGCCTTCTCCCGTGTCAATCAGCAGTTTGCGGTAACGGCTGAGCGTGGCATTGAAGCTGGCCTCGAACATGTGTTCGGTAACCGGAGTGGGCGTGCGGAACTGAAGGACCTTCAGCGGGCCAAACTTCGGGATCAACTTATAGAGAAACGCTAGAAAGATTTCGCCCGGACTGGGCTTCCGGTAATTCTTTCCCCATTCGCGCTCGTAGTTGGAACGCGATAAGTTGTAAAGAAACCTTTTTTTCGTGGCGTCCGGAATGTCGTCTTTAATCTCGTCCTTCTTCAGGTGCCAGGCGATACGCGTGGCTTTAGGAATCAGTTTGCTCACGTCGCGCCGGTAAGAATTCAGGGCTTTCTCTTCGTTCACCAACACGCTCTTCAATTCCAGTCCATAGGTCTCGAGAAAAGCCTGGTCAAGAACGCGGCGCGCCACTTCAAACCCGATGAAATCATGGTAACCGTCCGGCGCGTAGCGTTCCTTCGCAATCTCCAGCACGTCAAAGCCGAATTCCGTCTTCACGTGGGCGAGTTTGCCGTCCTCATAAGCCACGCTGTCGCCGTATTTCTTGCCCAGCCCAGGATAGAGAACGGGCACTGCGCGGTTCGTGCCGATGCGATGACCGTCGTTGTCCGCCGCGTAATGCGCGAGCGCGCCAAGCGCAAAGGCGTACTCCGTCAGGTCCTGCGCGTCGTGCAACAACGCCCGGACGAAATCGCCGCTGCGAACATAATGCGTCAGGTCGCTGAAAAATGGGCTGCCGTAAGGGTAGTAGCCCATATCCTGAATAATGGCGCCGCCGTACGCATAGGCTTGCGCCCGGCTCAAGTCCTCCTCCGTAGCTTGCGGATACTTTTTTAAAAGCAAGGCCTTGATGTGGCCGTTCCAGGCCGCGTCAATGATCGCTTCATGGGAAAGCACGGCATAGGCTTGCGCGGCTTCGGGCCGCAGTAGCGCAAGCACGAGCAGGCAAACACATAGAACTTGTCGTACGCGTAAGCGGGGTTTCATTTTTCGAGCCGGGCAGCAGCCATAGTCTCAAATCTGCTTTCCAGAATAAAGCAGGCAGGGCGGATGGTGTAAACGAAAGAAGACAGTCGCGGTTATTCAGAATTCCGGGCGGGACAAAAGAAACCGAAAATTCCCCTTGGTACTCCTCAAATAGATCAGGGGTTCAGTATTTCCTCAAAACCCCAATAACGCGGCCCTGAATCTTAACGTCATTCGCCGCCACCACGATGGGAGCCATTTCCGAGTTGGCAGGTTGTAGCCGTACTTTTCCAGGCGTGTCGCGATAGAACCGTTTCAGCGTTGCTTCTTCGCCGCCCACCAGCGCCACGACGATCTCCCCTGCATTGGCTACTTGCGTCTGTTCGCAAACGACGAAATCCCCATCCATGATGTGATCCTCGATCATGGAATTCCCCTTCACCTGCAAAACATAAGAATTGCCGCCCCGCGCGAAATCACCCAGCGAAAGGGTCTCTCGCTCCTCGATCGCTTCCAAGGGCCGGCCTGCCGCAATGCGACCCACGAGCGGAAGCTCCTGGACCTTCCGATCGAGCACCTGCTCCTTCACTGGCTTCGGCAACTGCACAATTTCGATCGAGCGGCTCTGGTTGTACCCGCGGCGGATAAACCCTTTCTTCTCCAGCGTGGTGATGTGCTTGTGCACCGTGGCCAGCGAAGTGAGCTTCAAGCCCTTGCCGATTTCCTCAAAGCTTGGCGCGTAGCCGTGCTTCGTTTCGAAAGCCACGAGATAATCCAGAACTTCTTTTTGCCGCTTGGTTAAGGGCATGCGCCTGCCTCCACTCTCGAAGTCTTTTCCACAGGCACTTTAGGCGAAAAGAAAGCGAACGTCAAGCGAAAATTTCGCAAAAAAGACCCTGCCCACTTTCTCCGGTCCTACCCTGCCTCATCTAGGTGCAATCGCTCTCCCTGAAATCCTTTCTTCGCCTGATTGCTGGCCATGAGTAGCTGCCTGTAAGGTACTTCCCTCAGCTTGGTGCAGACCATTTGGCTCCAATGCTGGCAGAAGGCGAGTTTTGACGTTGTCTGAATTGAGGCGTTGTAATCCCCCTCGATTCTTTTTCCGTGGTGGTGTCGCTTGTTAAAGGATTACGGCAAAGAATCCGGTGAACCTGTTTTCAAAGGCGATCCTCTGCCCGCAACTTTGAACAAAAATCTCCGCCGCAGTGAAAGAGTTTTTATGAATTTGCGCGTTCGCATCTCCGCCACGGTAAACCGCGGTGAAGTTCTTCTGGGCGAAGGTCAGACCATTGACGTCAGTCACGACGGCGCCGCAATCATGGTCGACGGGGAGCTCCGCGTCGGTCAAACCGTCAAAATCCGGCGTGTTGGAGTCAACAAAGAGGCTGTGGCCCGAGTAGTCGGCAATTACAGGGAGCACGGCTCCAACTCTCGCATATTCGGCATCGCCTTGGAGGATAGCAAGGTCAATCTCTGGGACATTGTCTTTCCCACGACGGCGGAACTGGAAAAAGCCGTCCTGCGCGCCTTGCTTCGCTGCGTTGCCTGCGGGCGCCTCGAAGTCGCCTACCTCAATGAATTCGAATCCGATCTCTTTCTCAATCACCATAGTGTTGCTCGGCTCTGCGGACAATGCGGCGGTTGGACCACTTGGATTCGCCCCTATGGGCAGGTCCCGGTAAATCCAGATGGCGCCGCGGAATCTGCTGTTCCGGATTCCGCAACCCAAAGTAACCGCTCGCACGAACGCCTCCGCACCGAAACAGTAGGATGCATCCGCAATTCTGCTCTTGCTAATGACGTTGTGCTGGTCTCGGATTTGGGACGGGGAGGTTTGAGCTTTTTCAGCACGAACGTGTATCCTGAAGGAGCCTGCCTCGAAATGGCGATTCCCTACTCTTCAAAAGCGCCAAATGTCTTTTCTCTTGTTAGAATCGTGGACGCTCGAAAAGGGAAAGAGAGTAATTTGACGGAATACCGCGCCGCTTACCTCGCATGAGACCCCCATGGACCCCGCGCCGCAACCTTCGCTCAGAACCGAACAGCAGCTCCAAATGCTCATCGACAGCGTCAGGGACTACGCCATCTTCCTGCTGGACTCGCGAGGCCGGATCATCACCTGGAACCAGGGGGCTCAGCGCATTAAGGGCTACACCTTCGACGAGATTCGTGGACGCCACTTCTCTGTTTTTTATCCCCGCGAGGACATCGAAAGTGGCAAGCCGGAGTACGAACTGAAAGTTGCCGCGCAAGAAGGGCGATTCGAGGACGAAGGCTGGCGCATCCGGAAAGACGGATCTCGCTTTTGGGCTAACGTAGTCATTACCGCCCTCAAGGATGAGAGCGGCGTCCTCCTTGGCTTTGGAAAAGTCACCCGGGACATCAGCGAGCGCAAATGGGCCATGGAGGCGAATTTCGAGAAACTCTTTCGCTCCAGCCCGAATCCGATTCTCCTCAGCGGCCTCGACGACGCCCGCTTTATTGAAGTGAATGACGCCTTTTGCGAGCTCTTAGGTTATCCGCGGGAAGAATTGATTGGCCAGAGCTCCATCACCCTGGGCGTCTGGCTTTACGCCGAAGAACGCACCCGCATCGTGACCGAACTGAAAGCCGGACGCCCCGTTCGCGGAGAAGCCTGTGAGATGCGCACCAAATCCGGTGACCGGCGAAACGTTGAAGTTTCTGCCGATATGATCGAGTTTCGTGGAAACCCCTGCCTCTTCGCTACCCTCCTGGACACCACCGAGAGCCGAAAACTCGAAGCGGTTATCGAGGAATTGTCTACGCCCGTTCTCCAGGCGCAGGAAGGTCTATTGGTCGTGCCGCTGATTGGCCGGGTTGACGGGCCACGCGCCACGCAACTGCGCAATCAGTTGCTCAATGTCGTCCACACCCAGCGTGCCCGCGCCGTGGTGATCGATCTTACGGGAGTCCCGAAAATCGAAAGGGAAACCGCGGACGGCTTAATCCGCGCCATTGAAGCCGTTCGCCTTCTGGGCGCCAACGTTATTCTCGCCGGCATTTCCGCGGTCATCGCGGATATCCTTGTAGCTATTGGCGCCAGGTTCAGCATAATCAAAACCACCGCGGACTTGCAGAGCGCCCTGGAGGAAGCCAAGAGCCTTTTGGCTGGGCCTTCCGCTGTTTAGCCATAGGTCTTTCCATCTTCGATACATCCACGAACCTGGGGCCGCGCTGCTTCCTCCCCCGGCAAGCCAGTGTGGTATCCTTTATCGGTCGGCTCTCGGCGGTTTGCCTGCGAAACCATCCTTTCCCGCGCCGCCTCATCCTGAATTCGAGCCACACTCCCAGGGGGAGTTCAAGGAAAGTGGAGGTTTAGGCCAGGAAATGTCTACGCTCGCGGAAGTTCCACCAACAACCAAGTCGAAGCGCGAGGTCATTGACCGCGCGGTCATTCGCTTCGCCGGCGACTCCGGGGACGGCATGCAGATTACTGGCAGCCAGTTTACGAATACCGTCGCGCTCTACGGTAACGACATCGCCACGTTCCCCGATTATCCCGCCGAAATCCGCGCCCCTGCCGGAACCATCCCTGGCGTCAGCGGCTTCCAGCTGCATTTCTCTTCAAACGAGGTCTTTACGCCCGGCGACGCCATTGATGCCCTCATCGCTATGAATCCCGCCGCGTTGAAAGTGAATATCGCCGACCTGAAAGCCAACGGAATCCTTATCGTCAACAGCGACAGTTTCAAAGAGGCCGATCTGCGAAAGGCCCAGTTGACGGTCAGTCCCCTTGAGGACCATTCCTTGGATAAGTTTCGCGTCTTCCCCGTCGGATTGCAGCGCCTGACCCGCGCTGCGTTGCAGCATCTGGGTATTGACGCCAAAGCCATGGACCGTTGCAAGAACTTCTTCGCCCTCGGCATGTGTTATTGGCTCTATAACCGCTCGACAGACCCCACTAATCGTTGGATTGAACAGAAGTTCAACAAGAAGCCGCTGTTGATGGAAGCCAACAAGCTGGCGCTCAAAGCCGGCTATTCCTATTGCGAAGCCACCGAAGCCTTCCAAATCACTTATGAGATTCCGCCCGCGCAGCTGACACCGGGAGTCTACCGAAATGTTAGCGGGAACCAGGCTCTTGCCATGGGCTTCGTCGCTGCCGCCCAAAAATCAGGCCTGAATCTCTTTTTGGGCAGCTATCCCATCACCCCGGCGTCCGACATTCTCCACGAACTCTCCCAGTACAAGCACTTTGGTGTGATCACTTTTCAGGCGGAAGACGAAATCGCCGCCATCACTTCGGCCATCGGCGCTTCTTATACCGGCTGCCTCTCTATCACCACCACTTCCGGCCCGGGCATGGCCCTAAAAACGGAAGCCCTCGGCCTTGCAGTCTGCACCGAGATCCCTCTGGTCATTTGTGATATTCAGCGCGGGGGCCCCTCAACAGGCTTGCCAACAAAGACCGAGCAAGCAGACCTTCTTCAGGCGCTTTTTGGCCGCAACTCAGAAGCGCCCATCCCTGTTCTCGCGGCAGCCACTCCCGGGGACTGCTTCTGGGTCGCTCTCGAAGCCGCGCGAATCGCGTTGAAGTACATGATTCCCGTGATTGTCCTTTCTGACGGCTATCTTGCCAATGGCGCCGAAC
>QHYL01000516.1 GCA_003224105.1 Acidobacteriota bacterium
CTACCGGATTCTCGAAGGAGCGCATCCGCCGCTGGATAAACTTGGGGGTACGGCCTGGAACACGCGCAAGACGCGCGTGCGCAAGTCGTTGGAAGATATGGCCGACCAGCTCCTGGCTCTATACGCTCAGCGCAAGACGACGCCGGGCTTCGGTTTTTCTCCCGATGGCAATTTTCAGCGCGAATTTGAAGATGCTTTCGAATTCGAAGAGACGCCCGATCAGATCACAGCGATCACCGACATTAAGAAGGACATGGAGCGCGGCGAGCCGATGGATCGGCTGCTTTGCGGCGACGTGGGCTACGGGAAGACCGAAGTGGCGATGCGCGCAGCTTTCAAGGTGGTGATGGACAACAAACAAGTGGCGGTGCTTGCGCCAACGACAGTTCTCACTTTTCAGCACTTTGAAACGTTCAAGAAACGGTTTGCCGCGTTTCCGGCGCGCATCGAATTGTTAAGCCGCTTTCGCACCGCCGCGGAGCAAAAGAAGGTGCTCGCAGATCTGGAAGCCGGAAAGGTAGACATCGTGATTGGCACGCATCGCCTGCTTTCGAAAGACGTGAAGTTTGCCGACCTCGGCCTGCTTGTTGTGGATGAAGAGCAACGCTTCGGCGTGGCACACAAAGAGAGGCTGAAGGAAATGCGCAAGAACGTAGACGCGCTGGCGCTTTCCGCGACTCCGATTCCACGGACGCTGCATATGTCTCTGGTGGGCTTGCGCGACATGTCGCTGATCGAAACGCCGCCGCGCGACCGGCTGGCAATTCAAACAGTAGTCGCGCCATTCAAGGAAGAACTGGTACGGAGCGCCATTGAAAACGAACTGGCTCGCGACGGCCAGGTCTATTTCATCCACAATCGCGTGGAGTCCATCTATTCGCTAGGGACGATGGTCCAGAAACTGGTGCCCAAGGCAAGAGTAGTGGTGGGCCACGGGCAAATGGGCGAAAAAGAGCTGGAAAGCGTGATGCTGAAATTCATTCGCGAAGAAGCGGACGTGTTAGTGGCGACAACCATCGTGGAAAACGGTTTGGATATTCCGCGCGCCAACACCATCCTGATTAATCGAGCAGACCGGCTCGGACTGGCGGAGCTTTACCAGTTGCGGGGGCGAGTGGGGCGCTCGAGCCAGCGCGCTTATGCGTATTTGCTCGTTCCGCCGGAAACCACGCTTTCCGACATTGCGCGCAAACGCCTGGCGGCCATGAAGGAGTTCAGCGAGCTTGGTGCAGGCTTTCGTATCGCCGCGCTGGACCTAGAGTTGCGCGGCGCTGGCAACATGCTTGGCCGCCAGCAACACGGCCATATTGAAGCTATCGGCTTTGACATGTACTGCCAGATGCTGGAGCGGGCTGTGGCCAAGCTCAAAGGCGAGGAAGCCGCTCCGGATTTGCGCACGACCCTCAATCTCGGCCTGGATGTACGCATCCCGCAGGACTACATCCCCAGCGAAAACCTTCGCCTTCGCACGTACAAACGCGTTTCCACGATTGCCACGGAAGAGGAAAAGCAGGACGTCCGCAAGGAGCTGGAAGACCGATTCGGCGCTCCCCCCACGTCCGTGGAAAACCTTTTGGACTATGCCGTCCTCAAATCCATGTGTGAACGCCTGCGGATTTCTGCGGTCGAGCGGCAGGGGAGCCGGATTGCGGTGCGCTTTCACCCGGAGACCACGCTTGATCCGGCGAGGCTCGTGAGTGTGGTGCGCTCGCGTGCCGGTATCAAGCCCGATCCGAGTGGCGTGCTGTGGATCGAACTGAAGCGCGGCGAACCGGTTCCGGCGATTTTGAGAAACGTATTGCTCGGCCTTCAAGGGCAAGGCTAAACTTATCGGTTGGGGGAAAGCATGAGAAAACTTTCTATCGTCGTGGCGTTATGCGGCGCCGTGCTGCTTATTGGCATGCCTGCGGGTGCGCAGCCGCAGGAGTCCAGTTCTCAGGCGCCTCCGCCGGCTGCTTCCCAGGCGAAGCCTGTAACTCCCCCCGCGCCGAAACTGAAAGGTGCGGCGGCGACGCAGCCGGTTGATCCGAACGCCGGCAAGACCGTGGAAGAAATTATTGCGCGCGTCAACAATGAGATCATCACCCTTTCCGAGTATCAGAAGGCGAAAGAGACTGCTGTAGATGATGCCAAACAGGAGTGCCAGAGCCGCTGCACTCCCGAGCAGTTGCAGGTCGCCACGGAAGACCGCCAAAAAAATACGCTACGCGATTTGATCGACCAATCCCTGCTTGTCCAGCGCGGGAAAGACATGGGCGTCAACGTAGAGGCGGACGTGATCAAGCAGCTCGACCAGATTCGAATCCAAAACAAACTCGGGAGCATGGAAGATCTCGAGAAAGCAGTCACTTCCGAAGGGATGAACTGGGAAGATTTCAAGAACAACATCCGCAGCCACCTCCTGACGCAGAAAGTGATAGGCAGCGAAGTCGGGTCGCACATCAACATCAGCGATGAGGAAGTTCAAAAATATTACGAAGCGCACAAAACAGAATTAGTGCGCCCGGAGCAAGTGGCGCTGCGCGAGATTCAAGTCAATACGCAGGGGAAAGGCGCGGATGAATTGCCTGCGCTAAAGAAAAAAGCAGAAACAGCGCTGAAGCGCGTGCAGGACGGAGAAGACTTCGGAGAAATTGCGAAGCGCTACTCCGACAGCAGCACCAAGGATCAGGGCGGCTATCTGGGCACATACAAGCGGGGCGAGCTGGCGAAGGAACTCGAAGACAAAGTTTTTGCGATGAAGAGGAATCAGCTCACCGAGGTGCTGGAGACCAAGCAGGGCTACCTGATCCTTCAGGTGCTGGAACACTACGACGAAGGGCAGCAATCGCTCGACAAAGTGCGGAATGAAATCATGGAAAAACTCTACAGCACCCGCATGGAGCCGGCCATGCGGGCTTACCTCAAGACGCTGCGCGAGCAGAGCTATGTAATCATCAAGCCGGGATACCAGGACATTGCGGGAGAGGGAGGCTCGGAGATTCAGGAAGTGAGCGCCACTCCGGAAGTCAACAAGCAGAAGAAGGGCCACAAGAAATTCCTGCTGTTCGGAAAGAGAGCTGGAGGGAGTTCCGGGAAGTCCGGGGCCGATTCAGGCAAGTAAGGGTATTTGCAGCTGAGTATGTTCTTCATGAATAATCTGGGTTACTATACGTGCCAATGAAGACGCCGCTCGTCTCCGACCTGAACACCGAGCAAAACATCACCACATTTTTCCTGGTTTGCGAGAAGGAAATTCGCAATACGCGCGAAGGCAAGCCGTATCTGCGGCTGGAGCTTGGGGACCGCAGCGGCACCATCGAAGCGCGTATGTGGGACCAGTTCGAA
>QHYL01000517.1 GCA_003224105.1 Acidobacteriota bacterium
CGTCGGCGGTTCCTTGATACCACGATTGCGATACGCGCATCTGCGGCGGAATCACTTCGATGTATTCGCCGAGGCCGGCGAGCGGCGACCAGCCCGCGCGCACATGGCGGTTCAGGCTGAGCGCGTTGTATTGCGTAAGGATGAAAACGCGGCGGAGATCGGAGTTGATGCAGTTGGAGAGCGTGATGTCAATGATGCGGTAAAGCGCGCCGAAGGGCACGGCGGGCTTGGCGCGGTCGCGCGTGAGCGGCCAAAGGCGTTCCCCCTGGCCTCCGGCAAGAAGTACGGCGATAGCATCCTTCATGGATGTGTCGGACATGAGCCGGCTCCCGGGACGCGGATGTAGAAACGGGGCCATTCTAGCAGGAGAAACGAACCTTGGAACAGGAATGCGGATCGCTTTCCTTCCAAGAGAGCGCGCAGGGGCGGGCAGGAGCGGTGAGCCGTGAGCAGTAGTCCGTGACTAGTGATTCGTGAGTGGTGACTGGTGGAAGAGGAAGAGTCCCCGCACGGGCCTCCGGCCGATGCAGGGCAGAAGGGTGCGTGCCTTGAATAATAGTTGAGGAGATTCTTGGAAGAAGTGACCCTCCCCCGTCCATTGAATGGGAAAGAGTGCGCAAGTGATTGATGGGGAAGGGGTTGCGGGTTTCCATTGCGTGCAAAGAGTGCGGAAGCTCTTGATAGGAAATGGCTTACAGGCTTACAGGAATACACGGGTCCTGCAGAACATTGGGTGGGCACGTGGCGGGGCCGCATGGGCTAAAGCGGAGGCGTCTTTCGGCAAAGCTGGCTGCTCAGGCGGGAAGATCAGGCCCCATCAAAAACAAATTGTACCAGAAAATTAAGATTTGTCAAGTCGCCAATAAAGTGGCTTGGATGCATGAAGTTAGAGTGGGAGGAATTGTTACATGACAAGCGATTTTTCACGAGACTCTTAAGTCGAGTGTTTGCTGAGGGACGGCGGGATGGAAAACGTCACTCTGGTTTCGCCCCGAGTTTCAAGCCATCATTTTGCCGTCACGCTTGTCTGTCTTCCTGGTACAACCAAAGCAAAGGATGGTTTTACCCCAAGGTCGATCGACATGCTCTGCTGCAGCGTATTAGTGTCAATCACCACAACTTTCTTGCTCGTCGGAGCTAGCAAATATAGTTCATGAGCATCCGGCGCGATTGCCAGGTTCGTGAAGACTTCAGAGGGTTTGAAGGCACCAATAGTTGAAAATGTATGTCGGTCAATCACCAAGATACTTTCAGCCGTTCCGTTGCGAGTAGCCAGGGGAGATACGGGTATGTAAATGCGATTATCATCTGCAACGGCCGAACTGGGAATCCATTGACCGTCAAGTAAGGGTTCCGTAGCATGCAGCTCACCCTTCTCTGAGTCGATGACCACTGCTCGGCCGTCAGTTTTTAGTCCGATAATCTCCGATGTATTCCGGTCAGCTACCGCCGTTATGACACTATCTAGATCCGTGATTTCTCCGATGTGCGCCCTTGGTTTCTTAATGGAAATCGGGAGAGTATGTAATTTTGTCGATGAGTTCGTGGACGTGGGCGAGAATTGCACGACATAAACAACATTGGCGCTACCGCAGACGACGTCGACCAACCCGCTGCTTCTGCCAAACAGAGTCGCCGTGCTGCAGTGGGAGTCAATACGAACAGAGGGAGCGAACCGCTGTGCCCGGACGTCGAACGCCGCGACGTAAAAAATGTCTCCTTCCGGCGTCGAGTGTCGTTTTAACATGTACACCCATTGACCGTCTGGCGAAACAGACATGAACGATCTGGGGAATTCGGCCTCCCATCCTAGACTGTCTGGATTCTCAAACCTGCCGATTGCGGATCCGGTAGATGTATCAATAATTTCGAAAAAGGGCATGCCGGACTGGAAGTCTGTCGAGTTGATGTATATGCGCCCGCCATCAGGTGCGATAGCAATGTCCGGTCTATATCCGGTTCGCTCTACTCCCAATACACTTCCCGTTGTAGGATCTACGACAATCAAGCGGGATCCCACCGTGCTCAATACGTAGAGAGCGCCTGGCTTTGCGATCAGCCCCGCCCTTGTGACCTCGCTCGTGTTCTGCTCGCTAACACGGGGGGCGTCGGGACGGTCTGGTTGAGTTTCCCGTGCTTGGGCTGCCGGGAAGCCTATCCAAGTAATCTCCATAATTAGGCAAGTTACCGCGACACAGGCTCTTCGCACCTGTCCGATGCGTCGATGTATCTGGGCAATTCTTACACCAGATTTATAGGTCATGAAGTCACTCCTTTATTCCGCAACATAGACTCACCGCCATCGAAGGGCAACAGACAACAAGCCGCTTCCTGCGATTGCCAAAATCACACCATTAACCAGCTGAACCAAAGGACGAAGTATTGAGATTCCGTGGATAATCGAATGTGTGTCGGTCTTAATGGCGGAGTACCAAACGACTGGGAGTCCTCGGCCAAGACCGAATAGTGCAAGGCACCATGCACCTAGGTACGGACGGCCCGACGCTGCAGCCCAGATCAAAGGGAAATATAGAGTGCTGAATGGTATACGGGTGCCAAGTCCAACACCAAGTGATAGTCCGTATAAAGTAACACTCATTGCCGGAGGAAATGTATACCTCCACCTAGATGGCACCTGCCGACAAAACTGCGGCAACGGCCAAGGCAACAGATTAAGTTCACGAATCGAACACAGGACAGCAGCGCCGCCCGAAGCTAGCGCAACGGCAGAAAACGGCAGTCCTCTCCAACCGGTCACCATTCCCCCCAGTAGACTCAAAAGAGTGCCTGTAGCACTTGCCCCTACAATGCACGATCCTAAGTAGATCCACGCTAGCTCTCGTTTTCGGAACCCATGGACCATGGGTGGGATGGTTCCTACCATCGAACCCCCTCAAGGTGACCAGAGAGCGGAACTGCCAGCCAAAAATGCGAGCGCCGCGGAAAAAATGAGACCGCCTTTCCAAGCGATTCCGGAAGGCGCGATCAGTCCTGCAACAGTACCTATCAAACCGCCGAACACCAGCATAAGTAATCGCCTTCCTGACCTCGGTAGAAGCAGCTCGTATTCTTCAGGGAGATAGTGCTGAATACTCAATGTAGTAACTCCCAATCTGATTACCATTCATAAATTCTTGACGAGTCCAGACGATAGCGGGATCCTATCTTCTGCACAAATCACTAAGTTTGCTAGCATACCGAGCCTACAACAGCTATCGTACAGCGATAGCCGCTATGTTTTGCGCCGCCACACCAAGATGGTTCCTGCGGTCCGTTTGAACAAAACGTACAAGGGCATGGCGGGCAATCTGGCTCAGGGCAAGGAATGCAGCAGTCAACGTAGGACACATTATAGCTCACACCTGATTGGCTCGAGCAACACGCGCTCCACCAAGACGAACTTCGGGTGGTACTGGACGGGCAGACCCCGTTGTCGGTGTTCCCACCACAGCAATCACATACATTCCCGAATATG
>QHYL01000250.1 GCA_003224105.1 Acidobacteriota bacterium
TCCATTCGGCCACGGCAAAGCGCTCCTCAATCGTCAGGGCGTGCTTGACAAAGTAGTCGGCGGCTGGACTTTAGGAACGATCTTGACCTATCAAACAGGATTCCCTTTCAGTTTGACTGGCGGGTACCGAAACTTTAACGAGAACAGCCTAGGCGGGTTCGCCCTAAACGGCATCACCTCATCACAATTGCAGGGCGCGCTCGGCGTAAGGAGCCCGAATTGCACCTCAACATGTGGCTTTGTAATGGACATAAATCCAAGTCTACTAACCAGCCCTTCGGGTGTCTGCAATAGCCACGTCTCCGGCGTTTGTCAAAACATCAATCCTGGCGCGTTCGGCTCTCAGATCTGGCTCTATGGACCTCACCTGTGGAATGACGATCTCTCGCTTTCCAAGGTCGTACCCTTCGGTGAACGCTTTAAGTTCAGCTTGCAAGGTGAATTCTTGAACGTTTTCAATCATCCGAACTTTGCCAATCCGAACGCGCGCGTCAGCTCCTCGAACTTCGGACATTCCGGGCCGAGCAACTTTAACGGTCCTCGTGTCGTCGAGCTGCGAGCGAACATCGCTTTTTAACCCCAAACAGGGCTGCCGGAAGCGGCCCTGCGGGAGGCATTCACCGAGCAACTCACGCCCCCACACCCCGGGGCACGGTGAATGCCTCCTGTTTTTGGCTAAGGCATTCTTTCTGAACGACTGATGTATCGCTTGACAAATAGTAAAAATTTAGTATACTGGGTTCCAGCGGTTCGGACACGGCTCTGTCTATAGCCTGCCCCGCTAAGCCCATGCGCACCCGCCGCGCGGCACTTCTCACCCCTCCTTCCCCGACCCCTGCCTTGCTCCAAAATGTCGCTAACTCCAATCATTGCCACACTTCCGAAAAATCGCCCGTAACTCCAATCATTGCCACAGATCCGAAAATGCGCTCCCGTAAGTCTTGTGTTTGCCACACTTACGACCCCCTCCCCCCTCCTCAACTTGGGGGACGTCGGGTGCAACCTGTCCAATATATTCAAGTTGGGAAGGAGGTGAAAACCACACAGCTTACCGGCCACCGAATCTCCACGCTCCCACAGGGAGTCCCTGCATATATACTGTCAGGAGTCCGCCTAGGCCGAAAAAATATTCCCCATGCGAACACCTATCCCAATCACGGTAGGTTTGATCCTAGTGATGGCGGTGCAGGCCATCTGCTACGGACAAGCACCGCCAAAATCGAAACCCTCGCTGGAGGCGCCCTCGGCCGCTTCCTCTGAGCAAGGCGTCGAGCATGCGATCGACCTCGCTGCCAAGGGCCGTTGCCAGGAAGCGCTTCCCGCGCTCAAGCTGGCCGTTTCGCGGCCGCCCGCCAAACAAACGGCCGCCAACTCCAGCGGCAAGCAGCTCGAATATCGCGCCGCTATGGCCGCCGCGAAATGCGCCATGAGCCTCAATCAAGCGCAGACAGCGATCAACGCCCTCTTTATCTTGAAGCGCGACTTCCCACACGATCCCGAAGTTCTCTACATCACCACGCACTATTTTTCCGAGCTGGCCATGCAGGCATCGCAGGAACTTGCGCGAGAAGCGCCGACTTCCTATCAGGCCCAGGAACTGCAGGCCGAGTCGTTCGAGTCGCAAGGCCGCTGGGACCAAGCCGCTGCGGAATATCAAAAGATTCTCGACCAGAACGCGAATGTGCCGGGCATCCATTTCCGGCTGGGCCGCGTTGCGCTCTCCAAAGGCGACTCCGAGTCCGACACGCAAGAGGCGAAAAAAGAATTCGAGCAGGAGTTGAAAATCGATCCGAGCAACGCTGCGGCGGAGTTTTCGCTCGGCGAAATCGCCCGCCGCACCGGGCAATGGAACGACGCGATTACGCATTTTTCAATCGCCGCAAAGATTGACTCCGGATTCGCCGAAGCCTACCTCGCACTGGGCATGTCGCTGGCTGCTGCGCAAAAATTTGCCGACGCCGTGGCCCCGCTCGAGAAATACGTGAAGATCGTCCCCGAAGATCCCGCGGGGCACTATCAACTGGCGATTGCCTATGACCGCACCGGGCGCAAAGAAAGCGCCGCAAAGGAAATGCAGCTACAGCGGGAAACTGCCGCCAAAGCGCCTCCCAGCGCCACTACCGCGACGCCACAATGATTTCGCGCCGCCGCTGGCTGCAATTGCTGGGCCTGTCAGGATTCTCAAGCGCGTTCGCAGCCGCGAATGGCTCTGCGGCCTTAAAGCCGTTCGCAAACGCAAGTTCGCTATGGCCCCTCGACGAGCCTGATTCCCTTCCCGCCTTCGAGGAAATTCCTGCAAGCAAGAGCGGCATCACCTGGACGCACACCGCCGGGCTATCGCCCGAAATGTACATGCCGGAGACCGTGGGGCCGGGCTGCGCGTTCCTCGATTACGACAACGACGGCTGGATGGACATTTACCTGGTGAACAGCGGGCCGTGCGATTTCTACACGCCACCGCATCCGCTGCGCAATGCGCTCTACCGCAACAATCGTGATGGAACCTTCACAGATGTAACGGTGAAAGCCGGCGTCGCAGGAAGCGCCTACGGGATGGGCGTGGCGGTAGGCGACTACGACGGCGACGGGCTCCCCGATATTTATCTTACGCAATATCCGCACAGCATTCTCTATCACAATAACGGCGATGGCACATTCACTGACGTCACCGCGAAGGCAGGACTCGCGGCGCCGGGATGGGCCACGAGCGCGGTTTGGTTTGATTACAACAACGATGGCTTGCTGGATCTGTTCGTCTGCCGCTTCGTCGACTTCGATAAGTCCAAGAATATCTATTGCGGCTACGGCGCGGAGAACAAGCGCTGGTACTGCAAGCCAACGGTCTATACGCCGATGCCATGCTGGCTGTTTAGAAACAACGGCAACGGAACGTTCACCGATGTGAGCAAAGACGTGGGCATTTCGAAATCGCCGGCAAAAGCCTGGGGCGTCGTGGCGGCGGACATTAACAATGACGGCTGGATGGACCTTTTCGTGGGCAACGACACCGTGCCGAACTTTCTTTTCGCCAACCGGAAAGGACGGTTTGAAGAAATCGGCTTGCTCGCGGGAGTCGGACTCAGCCCGTTTGGCCTGGCGCGCTCTGGAATGGGTGTCGACGCGGCAGATTACGATCAGGATGGCTGGCTCGATCTCTTCGTGACGAACGTAGACCACGAACTGTATTCGCTGTACCACAACAATAAGGATGAAACGTTTGCCGATGCCGCGCCGGGCGCCGGCATTAGCGCCGCTACTAAAATGCTGAGCGGCTGGGGCGTGAAGTTCTTCGATTACGACAATGATGGCAACGTGGACATCCTCCTGTGCAACGGTCATCCGGACTTGATGGTCGAGCAGCGCCTGCAAAATGTCGGTTACCGTGAAAGGCTGCTGCTGTTTCAAAACACGGGCAAGGGATGGAAAAACCTCAGCGCGCAAAGCGGTCCAATCTTTTCGCGCGCGCTCGCCGGCCGGGGAATGGCCGTGGGCGATTTTGACAACGACGGCTCGCTAGATGTGCTCATTGCGCAAAACGATGACGCGCCCGTTCTACTACGGAATCATGCGGGGAGACAGAACCACTGGCTCGGCCTGAAACTGGTCGGGCGCAAAGCGAACAGCGACGCCATCGGAGCAAAAGTGACTTATCAGGCGGGAGATTTGCTGCGGCACGCGTGGAAAGTGGGCGGAGGAAGTTATCTTTCTTCGCATGATCCGCGCATGGTGCTGGGCTTGGGCCAGCGAAAAAAGGTTGATTGGGTCGAAGTGAAGTGGCCCAACCCCAGTGAAAAAACCGAACGTTTTACGGAGTTGCCGGTCGACCGCTACATTACGATTGTGGAAGGCCAGGGCGGCTGGAAATGAAGAGTATGTAATGGATCGAGGGGTCCTTTCCCACGCCTGGCGCCGGGCCGCGGTCGCGGCGTTGCTGGTAACGAGCCTGAATTGTGCGATTGCGTGGGCACAAAGCTCAGACGCGCCAAATCGTTCATCCCTGGAACAAACAGCCCAAGAAACCGCGCTGCAACCCGAAGTCGAGCTGCAAACAGGAATCACCTTAAGCCGCATTGGGCGTTTTTCAGAAGCGATTCCCCATTTTCTTGCCGCGCGCGGCCATGTTTCCGATGACTACGCCGCCGAATTCAATCTGGCCCTTTGCTACGTTGGCGTGGGCGAATTTCCTAAAGCGATTTCCGTCCTCGCGGAATTGCGCAACGGGAACCATGAAAACGCAAGCGTCGAGAATCTGCTTTCGCAAGCTTACGAGGGCAACCATCAACCCAAAGAAGCCTTCCAAGCGTTTCAAAAGGCGGCTGCGCTCACGCCTCACGACGAGAAACTCTATCTTTTTGTAGAGGCCGCCTTCATGGAAAAACAGGATTATGCCCAGGCCCTTCGGGTCGTGGAAGCAGGGATTCGGAATCTTCCCGGATCTGCAAGACTTCACTACGAACTCGGCTACGGACTCTGGCAACTGGAGGAGCCAGGCATGGCCAAGCCCGAATTTGAGCGCGCCGCTGCGCTTGCTCCTCATTCGACGATCGGCTATCTCGCCGCTGCGCAAGAGAGCTTCATGCTCGGCAACCTCTCTGAGGCGGCCAAAATCGCGCGCGCCGGAATTCTTGAAGGATTTGCGGATTATCAGTTGCTCTGCCTTCTTGGCGATGCATTAATCCGCAACGGCGCAAGTCCCGGCACGCCAGAGTTCACTGAGGCAAAGCAATCGCTCGAGAAATCCGTCGCCGCGCGTCCGAACTTTGCCAGCTCGCAAATCGCTCTAGGCCGCATCCTGCTCCAGGAAGACCGCGTTGACGCCGCCATCGAACATCTGGAATTAGGCCATCGGCTTGCCCCGCAGAATCCCACGCCCTGCTTGCACCTGGCCACGGCCTACCGGAAGCGCGGCCAGCTCGAGCAAGCGCAAGCGATGCTCGCCATTGTCGACAGATTAAATCAAGATCAGGCGCGGAAGCGGCGCCGGGGCCTGGACGAGAATCGTTGACCTGTTTCTGTACGCACGCGCCGATATCATCCTTTGGGGCTTTTGGGCGTGAGCTTCGCGATCTCAGGGAACGCGGCCGGGGAAGTATAAATGTGTTCGGCAATGCTGCTGCTTCCCTTCCATAGGGCTTCCGCCATAAGCCTGAGCGCCTTCCCAGAGCTGGGGGGCACAATCACAGTTGCCGCAAGCTTCCCGCCAGTCACCCACGCTTGACCCGTTTTCGGAACTCCGTCGACACCCGTGATGGGGATTTCCAGCCAGTCGTCGCGGTCGGGCCCGGTTACGGTCTCCTCGATGGCTTTCCTTGCCCCCATGCCCATGACGTCGTTCTGCGCGAGCACGAGGTCAATGCGTACCTTCTGCGCGGTCATCAATTTGAACCAGGAGCACACACTTTGATGCGCGCTCTCCTCGGTCCATCTTCCCCGCAGATTCGTAAGATGCACACTGCCGGGAAGCAATTCCATCAGCCCTTCTTGCCGTTCCTGCGAGACGGAACTGACTGACGGTCCTTGGATGAACAACACGGACCCACCTCGCGGCAGAAGCGCCATCACTTGTCGAGCTTGTATGCGGCCGACCTCCACTTGGTCTACGCTCACGGAAAACACCGGAGAGCGCGAAGACTGGCCAAGTTTCGGGGCATAGTCCGCCCGGCGGCTGAGCACCGCCCAGCCGATGCCGGCGCTGACCGCGGCTTGCGCTGCTTGAGGAAAAGCGGTGGCCCCCAGAGGCTCGACAATAATTCCGTTGGGTCGCTGAGAGGGTTCCGCCTGAATGGCTTTCAGCACCTGCGTGCTCTGCGTGATGGGGTCATTGTCCGCGTAGACTATGTCTGCATCCACGCCAATTTCTTTTGCGGCCGCAAGTGCAGCAGCCGCTTGTTCCACCTGGTAGTCGTTTTCCCGCGTAATCAACGAAACCAAGAATCGCAGTTTGCTCATCCTTCCGCCTCTCGGACAAGCTCCCGCTATCCCACCCTACGCCTGCGATGTGCCGCGGCGCGGAAAGTGATGTCCAGACTAATTTGCCGACTTGGCCTGTTCAGACTCGGCTAGCCGAATCAGTTCGGGCAAGACCCTCCCGAACTCCCTGGTCTCCGGCTGGCCGAATGCAAAATACACTTTACTGAAGAGCGCGTAAAGCTTGTCGTACGTCCGTTTGGACGATGGGTCGGGCTCGAACGTGCGGTACTTCGGGCAGATCTTGTCCTGCGCCTGCTCGATGGCAGGAAACACGCCCGCCGCAAGGAAGGCAAAAATCGCGGAGCCAAGACTGACTACGCTTCCGGCAGGAACAAGAACCGGCCGCCCAAGCACACTTGCGTAAACCTGATTCAGCACGTCGCTTTTTTGTGGAATCCCGCCAGCGTTGATGACGCGGCGCACGGTGACTCCGTTTTGCTCCATCCGATCGAGAATGACCCGCGTGTGCAGTGCAGTGCCTTCAATGGCCGCGAACAATTCATCCTGCGCTGTGGTTTGCAGGTTCCAGCCGAAAGTAACGCCGCGCAAGTTGGGATTCACAAGAACAGTGCGATCCCCATTGTCCCAGGTCAGGCGCAGCAACCCTGTTTGCCCGGCGCGGTAATTTTTCAATCCTTCGCTCAGGGTCTTCACATCGGTTCCTGCGCGCGTTGCAATGGCTTGAAAAATATCGCCGACCGCGGAAAGACCGGCTTCAATTCCGGTACGCTTGGGGTGCACGCTTCCCTGTACCACCCCGCAAACCCCCGGAACCAGCTTCACCGATGGAGTGATGCCGATAATGCAAGTCGACGTCCCCACCACGTTGACGATATCTTCGCTGCGGCAACCCGCGCCGATGGCGTCCCAATGCGCGTCAAAAGCGCCTACTGGAATGGGAATGCCGGCTTTCAAGCCGAGCTGTTCGGCCCACTCCGCGGATAGATGCCCAGCAAGATGGTCCGAGGTTGCATATTCGCCATGCAGCTTTTCGCGCACGCCGGTCAGCAGCGGATCCACCGTGACGAGAAAGTCTTCAGGTGGTAGCCCGCCGAGCGAGGCGTTCCACATCCACTTGTGGCCCATGGCGCAAACGCTGCGCTTCACCTTCTTTGCGTCGGTGATGCCGCACAGCGTTGCCGCAACCATGTCGCAATGCTCAAAGGCAGAAACAAACTCGCCGCGTTTCCCCGGGTTATGACGAAGCCAATGAAGCAGCTTCGAAAAACCCCATTCCGAGGAGTACACTCCGCCGCACCATTCAATGGCTTCAAGCTTCTCGCGCCGCGCGGCTTCCGTGATTTCCGCAGCCTCCGCCTTCGCGCGGTGATCGCACCAAAGGTAGTAGTCATCGAGCGGCTGAAGGTTTTTCCCAATGGGAATTACCGAGGAACCCGTCGTGTCCAGCGCGATGGAGCAAACCTGGTCGCCAGCCACCCCGGCTTTTTTCACAGCCTCTCGCGCGGCCGAGGCCAACGCTTTCATGTGATCCGCATGCGATTGCGTGGCAAACTCGGGATCCTCACGCTTGCGATGAAGGGGATATTCAGCGACTGCGGAAGCCAGCAGCCCGCGGTCGCTATCCACCAGCGAAACACGCACGCTCAAAGTCCCGAAGTCAACGCCAGCAACTACCGCCATTCCGATTCTCCACTAAAAGACCTCGCGCCAACTCATCGCGAGAAGGAAAACCCTACGTCTCGCCCCGCGGGTAATACTTGGCGCAATAAATCACGCCCAGTACAATCAGCAGCGCGCCCCACCACACTGGCGCATGTAAATTCGACAATTCCACGCCCCCGGGTGGGTGCGACCAGTGCGCCAATCCGCTCGCAAGAATCAGGACGCCATAAACCTGCAAAAGCAATCCGACGAAAAACCAGACCGGAATGATTTGACGTTTTTCGATCATTGCTCCTCACCAGAAAATAATTTGCAGAACCACCAGGATCGCCAGCGCCGCCACTCCCCAAATCACCGGCCGATGCAACCAACTCGCATGCTCTTCGCGGGGCACTTCCGTAAGCGCGTAAACCAACCCCTTCAGTTCCTCATCTGGCTTGGGTTTGGTTACCAACGTCACGAGCACAGTGACCACCACGCAAGTGACGGACGCCCAGAGCGCCTGCCACATCGCCTGGGCCAGCGGTTGGGCCAGCGGCGAAAACGCAAACACTTTGACCCAACTCGGATCGAACTTCATCAAGAGGAATACAGTGATGGAAGTGAGGACCCCGGCCAGTAGTCCCCAGAATCCGCCCATGCGGCTTACGCGTTTCCAAAGCATGCCGAGCACGACCGTGCCAAACAACGGCGCGATGAAGAAACCGAATAAGGCCTGCACGTAGTCCATCATGCTTTTGTTGTACTGGACAAGGTACGCGGTCCCGATGCTCACAAATAACCCGATAATCGTGCTCCACCGCCCCATCGAAACGTAGTGCGCATCCGGCGCATCCTTGCGCATGTACGGCCGGTAGATGTCATAAGTCCAGACGGTCGCGAAAGCGCTTACGTTACCCGCCATGCCGGCCATGAACCCTGCTATCAGTGCGGTGATTCCAAGGCCCAGCAGGCCCGGCCCACAATAGCGCGCCAGCATGAGAGGAAGAACGTCATCGAATTTGAACTGTCCGGGCTGCGCCACGTTTGCCGGAACCAGATGAAAAGGCAGCACCGCGCGCCCTAGAAGCCCCGGTAGAATCACGATAAGCGGCACGGCCATTTTGAAGAAGGAACCAATAATCGGCGCCAGCTTTGCCGAGCGGACATCTCTTGCGGACAGCACGCGCTGCACGACAAGAAAATCCGTTGTCCAATAGCCCATGGAAACCGAGGCGCCCAACCCAAACACGATCGCGATCCAGTGAACTCCCATAGGGTTGTGGCTGGCGGAGCTCATCGGTCCCCACATGTGGGTAAAATCCTGGCCCGGAAAATTGTGGTGAATGCGCGCCACCATGCCGCTCCACCCGCCCGTCTCGACCAATCCCAGGATCGGAATCAGCAACGCGCCAAACCAGATCAGAAAAAATTGCAACACCTCGTTGAAGATGGCCGAAAAGAGCCCGCCCGCGGCGACATACACCCCCACCGTGAGAGAGGAGACGATGATGCTGAAATGCAAACTCCATCCCAGCACTACTTCCATGACCACCGCCATGGCGTACATGTTGACGCCCGACATTAGGATGGTCATGAACGCAAACGTCACGGCACTCAGCGCGCTCGCCTCTGTCCCATAGCGGAGTTTTAGGTACCCCGGGACCGAATGCGTTTTCGAAATGTAGTAGAACGGCATCATCACCAGGCCCAGAAACACCATCGCGGGAATCGCACCGATCCAATACCAGTGCGCGGCCATGATGCCGTATTGATACGCGTTGCCTGCCCAACCCAGCAGCTCCAGCGAGCCAAGATTCGCGGAAACAAATGCCAGCCCGGCGACCCACGCGGTCATTTCGCGGCCCGCCAGAAAGAAGTCTTCGCCCGTCTTCGCGAACTTTTTCAGGTAAAAACCGATCCCCAGCACCAGCAAAAAATAAATCGCAATGATGAGCAAATCGACCCCGGATAGATGCACCAGCGTGGTGGGAGCGCCCACCGCCATCATGGCCATCATTTTTTCTCCTTAGGCTGCCCGTAATAGGCGTCCTTGCCGTGCTTTCTCAGAAAATGTTTGTCGTGCAGCGAGCGCCCGATCGCGCCCGCCTGTGCATTGATGCCCAAAGTAAGGTAAGCCATGCGCGCCACAAATTCCAGAACTGCGGCGTTGTGCGCGGACGCCATCGGATCCGGCCCCCATGCAAAAGGAGCGTGATTCGCCACCAGCACGCCTGGAATCGCCGAGTAATCAATATCACGAAACGTGCGCACAATTGCGTGCCCCGTATTCGCTTCATAGTCCTCGGAAATCTCCGCGTCTTTCAGTTCCGCGGTCACGGGAACCGGCCCATGAAAAGTATCCGCGTGCGTCGTTCCAAAACACGGAATCGCCCGCCGCGCCTGCGCCCACGCGGTCGCATACTCCGAGTGCGTGTGACTCACGCCCCCAATCCCCGGAAACGCTTTGTACAGGATCAAATGCGTTGGCAAATCGGAAGAAGGCCGCAGCTTCCCTTCCACAACTTTTCCGTTCAGGTCCGTGACCACCAGGTCCACCGGCTTCATCCGCTCGTAAGGCACTCCGCTCGGCTTAATCACCACGAGCGAATCTTTTCGCGAAATGCCGCTCGCGTTCCCGAACGTGAAAAGTACCAACCCCTCGCGCACCAGCTCAAGGTTGGCCTCCAGCACCTGGCGGCGCAGCTCAGGCAGCAGCATCGCTTCCGCGGTCGGGCTGCAAGTCTCGCAACCTGTTTAGCTGAATTCTTATCTCAGAAAAGGAATGGACACGGCACAAGCGGAGATAGGCTCGGACTCCGTTGGGCTTTGCAGTCTGCCAAAGGCTCATAGTGGCCAGTGACGTCCCCCAAAACGCTGAATTTCTGCGCGTCACAATAACACGTTGGCAGTACGCCCCGCAACTGCAAACGCTTGCATAAACCAGCTCTTACCGCTCAAATTTGTCTCTTGGGAGCCATTGGGAGCCCAGCCAAGGCGCAGGCTTCCCTATGAATCATGAGCCCTGCCCAGGCCCTCAACGGCTGCTCTTGCTCTTTGAAGAAACCTTACGCCGGGCGCGCGCTGCGCTTCACCAACCCCATTTTTTCGAGCTTTTCCAGGTGCGCCGCAATGTCGGTCTCCAACTCGCCATCGGTCACCTCAAAATTGTTTCGAATCACGTTGACGAGGTCGTCGAACGTGACCCCCGCCTGATTCTGCTCGAGATGGTTCCACAATTTCGAGGCCACCGCATTCAGGCTGTAGCACATCCCCTTTTCGACATCCAGAAGCACTCCGCCGTCCTGCGTGTAGGTGGAGCGCACCGAAGCCGACGCGTTCCAAACAGCGTTCGGTTGAGCTTTCATAAGGTATTCCCTCACATGTCGTGTTGTTTTTGTCGTTGAAACAGCTGCTATGTACTCGGGCACTGAGAGAGCTGCTTGTGTTCGTAATACGATTTCTAGCTAGGAGTGGAAGGAGGCCCTGAGTTCTGTTCGAAGAATCCTCGATAGTCGCCTATGGCCTGTCCGGGCAAAAGGCTCTGAGGCGTCAAAATCTTTTCGCAGCCGTATTTCCATGCGAATTCCTCGCCTCGCATGCTTGTCCGCCAAGCGCGTAAATTTCGCCGCGCTAGGCGGAGACAAAAGTCTTCACCCAAGAAAAATGACGCTCTGGAATGCATTGGTCTGTTTCATCCCGCTTCCATGAAAATTACAAGTCGGGCTTGGGTTCTGTAGAGCTGGTTTCCTGAAAGCTGAGGGCTTGCGGGGCTTGACTACGAAGAACTCTGTCTTGCCTGGCGATTCAACTGCCAGATTTTCTGGCGCCCGGAAGCGGCGCTCTTAATTCAGTCTTGGTCCCGCGACTCCTAACCAAAACCTTCCCAAATCTTAGGGATATCAAGCAGCCCTGTCCAGCAAATTTTTCATGATTTTTTTAGCAGTAGAATTCTTATCATTACTAACACTAAGCTCGGAGGCTCGCCCCAGTTCAGTTGGGCGAGGACGGTGGCAGCGATGGCGCGGGCGCCGCCATCTTGGAGCCTACGTCTCCTTCTGTTTTTTCATGCAGCGCTCGAACCCTTTCAAATTCCTTTTGCGAAGCCGCGGCGTTTCCCATCTCGCGGTACAACCGCGCGAGCCGGTAATGCGCTTCGGGTTGCTCCGGACCCAATTTCTCCGCGCGCAGCAGCGCCGCCAGCGCCTCCTTGTTTTGTTTTTGCTGCATCAGGATGGTTCCTAGGTCCAGATACGCGATTCGAATGTCATCCTTCAGCTTCACGGCTTTGTTTAGCAGCGCCAGCGCTTCCTCCGGATGATTCGCTTTCAGCGCGATGTCGCCCAGATACGCCAGCGACTGCGCATGGTTCGCATCCACAGACAGTTCGCTTTCGAACGCGCTCTTCGCGTTTTCATATTGATGCGACTTCCAATAGAGATACCCCAGCCCGAAATTCACTTCCGGCTCGCGCGGAGCCGCTTTGGCCGCAGTCTGAAACTCCGCAATCGCCTCCGGCGTTCTGCTCAGGCCGTCCAGCGCCTCTCCCATCAGGATATGCGTGGCCGCCGCATCCGGGTCCTGCTGCAGGATCTGGCGAAACTCTTCCA
>QHYL01000501.1 GCA_003224105.1 Acidobacteriota bacterium
ACTCTTTGCAAACCGCCGACGGGCAAAGCCGCCAAGAGCCAGCAGTCCCGTGCCAAGTAGCAGCATGCTGGATGGCTCAGGCGCGCTTGCCACAGTAATCAAGCTGGAACTCCAAGGGCTCACAGCGACCAGGTTTCCGCTGGAATCAGTTAGGAAAGCAATGAAAATCGTGCCGATGGGTAGGCCGCCCGGAAGCGTAACGGACTGGCCGAGTGTAACCGACCCCGTCCAACCACCGACAGCAAAGTACGACGCATTGAAGCTGCCCGCAGTCATGCCCGTCGCCAATTGCTCCTGGCTGACAGTGCTGGCGAAGTTGGGGAATACCTGTGTAGGGCTAATGCCAAGCACCGCCCACAGGTTCGAGCCACTCGTAAAGTTTCCGCCAGTGCCAGCGTTCGGCGTTAGCACGGCGATGTACAGGGTCTCACTGCTATTTGCCGTGCCAAACGCCCAAGCTTGGGTGGTGCCAGACTGCACTTGGATCGCATTGCCGGCGTTGCAGGTCGTAAATTGATTGATGTCGCAGAGGTGAATATTGTCGGCCATGGCTGGCGCGCTGTAGCAAAGTGCTACGATAGCCAAGGCTAGAACCACTAAGGCCTTCCGAATCATGCACACCCTCACATTCCTACAGAGATATAGGGACACACCGAATATAGCAATCGCCATGCCAGAACCAGCCAGAATGCGTGCCTTCCTGTAAACAAATAAACCCTTTGTTATCAATGCCTTTCCCGCGCCTGTCCTACGCCCACTCCTACCTGTACTTTCGGGCAGGAAGGCTTCGGGAAAACTTCTGCGCACTATTGGACGTTCCCCTGCAGTTTTATGCGAGACCCAGCCGAGCCGGATCTACTCCTTGGGGTCAAACCGTCAATCCGCGGCCGCGTTTCGAGCAATTGGCCCTTCGCCACGTTCGCGAGCCATATACTGGTCGTAGATCCACCGATAAGTCTTTTCCAGCCCTACTCGCAAGGGCGTATTGGGCTCCCAATTCAGATACTTTTGGATGCGTGTATTGTCGCTGTTTCGGCCATTTACGCCTTTTGGCGCGCTGAGATTGTAGTTGCGCTTTAGCTTGATCCCGGCAATCTCTTCCGCGAAGTCCACTAACTGATTGATGGTGACTGCCTCGCTGGACCCTAGGTTAATCGGTTCCAGGATCTCCGAATTCATGATGAGATCGATTCCCTTGAGACAGTCGTCAATGAACATGAAGCTGCGCGTTTGCTCACCCGAGCCCCAGATTTCAATCTCGTGCCGGCCAGTACCCTTCGATTCGATCACTTTGCGGCAAATCGCTGCCGGCGCTTTCTCCCGTCCCCCGTCCCAAGTGCCCCAAGGTCCGTACACGTTGTGAAAACGCGCTACACGTGTGTACAAGCCAAAATCCTCACGGAAGTGCCGGCACATCCGTTCCGAAAACAACTTTTCCCAGCCGTAACCATCTTCTGCTAAGGCCGGGTAGGCGTCCTCTTCCTTGAGGGAGGGAGCTTCGAATGTCTTCTGCTTGTCTCCGTTATAGACGCAAGCGGAAGAGGCGTAAAAAAACCTTTTTACCTTGCTTTTCACTGCAGCCTGCAGCAAGTGGGTATTGATCAACACGGAGAGCATGCAAAGCGCCTTGTTGTTCTCGATGAAGCCCATCCCGCCCATGTTTGCCGCAAGATTGTAGATATCGGCCGCCCCCTCCGCCGCCCTCTCGCAGCTTTCCTTTGAATTCAAGTCCAGGCAGAGATTCTCGACATCGCTGAATTGTTGATACCATTCGTCGAAGGGCTTCAGGTCAACGGCTCGAATCCGTTTGTAACCTTGCCCGCGAAGGCTCGCGACAAGGCTTCCGCCGATGAATCCCCCTGCTCCTGCTACCACCACTAAGTTTTGCTTTTCCATGAGCTATTCGGACCTCCCCGGAAAAATTCACAATCGCATTCCCGGCTTTACTCTCACTCTCTATATTAAACGAGAAAACGTCTTGCCGTTCATCCAAGTAGTAACCGCAAGTGTTCACCGATCTTCACGAGCTTCTTCGGCCACACTCCACTCTCGCACAAGTCAGGCCCCTGCTTATTTCCTCGGACATTCCTGCTGGATTATCCCCGGTCTTCGGCCTGAAATCATATACACTGCCGAGATAGCCAGGATGAATCCCAATTTAGTCCCAGCTTGCAGATGAATAACTCTCAAACTCTCTCGACGAAGCACTGGTATTTGTTTTCGGGTTGGGTGCTCGTTTCGCTCCTGGTGTTCTTGCGTCCGGTATTGGCCCTCGTAAGGTTGTCTCTCTCTCAGGACGACAGTTCGTATTTGGTTATCATCCCTCTTATCAGTGCGGTGCTTCTTTATCTGGAACGCGAAAAGCTTCCACAGCAAACCTCCAGCGACAAGATGCTTAGTGGCATTTTTCTCCTTCTAGCCGCCGTTATCGCTCTGGTTCTTCATTATGGAGCGAGCAGCAAGGGCCTAGGCGTGCAACTGTCCGGCTGGATTCTGGCGCTGGCCCTGGTTTGGATTGCCGGCTTCGCCTTTCTCTTCGGGAAAGCAGCCTTGAGGGCAGCTTACTTCCCGTTTCTCTTCCTGCTCTTAGTGGTGCCAATTCCCAATTTCCTCCTGGATCGCATCATCTTTCTTCTCCAGCAAGGCTCGGCATGGATAACGGGCGTGCTGTTTGACATCGTGGGAGTCCCCGTCCTGCGCGAGGGCTTGGTGTTTCATCTCGCCAAGGTCAGCATCGAAGTGGCGAAGGAGTGCAGCGGCATCCGGTCCAGTATGGCGCTTTTCATTGTGGCGCTGCTCGTGGCTCATTTTCGGCTTAGGAATTTTTGGAACAAGGCTTTTTTCGTCGCCTTCGGGCTGTTTCTTATGATCCTGAAGAATGGCGTTCGAATCGCGACGCTCACCCTTCTTGCGGTCTACGTCAACCCCGACTTTCTTTTCGGAAGATTGCATCACCAAGGGGGCGTGGTGTTTTTTGTGCTTGCCCTTCTTTTGTTATTGCCCCTGCTTTCTCTCCTGCAACGTAATGAAGCAAAGAAGGAAGTTGTTGCCGAGCCATCTTAGGTCCGGTTCTTCGCATCGCCCCACAAACTGCTTTGCGCTGCAAACGGCACGGCCGTGCCATGTAGGTGGTGGCGCCATGTGCATGGGGGGCAAATTCGCCCGCGAAAAACAACGCGAGGGAATGCCCACTTACAACGTTATTACGACTCACTGACTTATAAGCCTTAACTCGTATTCTCGTTGGATACGCGCCATGGTAGCCGCTGTGCTTCAATCCCGCTCGCCATAGTAATTTTGGTATTGCTCACCGTATGAATCGGTTTTTTGGACTCGGTTGAGCACCACTCCGAGCAGGTTCTTACCCTGGAACTCCGCGGCCGTTCTCTCCACGATTTCGGCGTTTGTCGACCCCGCCCGGATCACAAACAACACGCCGTCCACCAGCTCCGCAAGCACACTTGCGTCATGGACCGGCAATGTCGGAGGCGAATCAATAATGATCCAATCGAATACCGGAGTGACCGTGTTGAGCAGTTGCTTCATCCTGTCGCCTAGAAGCAGTTCGCTCGGGTTGGACACCAGGTTTCCGCCAGGAATCAGAAAGAGATTTTCACTCATGCCTTTTTGAATGACGCCATACTCATCCGCTTCCCCGCGAAGATTGATCAGCACTTTTTTCAGGTTGCGGGTAGAGGCAATCTTGTACAGGCGCGAGCGCAGTGTCCGAAACCGCTCGGGCCCGCCTTCACCCGGTCTCGAATTCAAAAACACGCTGTTCGCTGGGTCGAGCCGCCATTCTGACGGAACGCAGCGCTTCAGAAGTTCTTCGTAACTGAAGCCGGGCGTCGCCATGGCGCCCGTGGTGACTCGCGGCGAGGCTTTCGGCGCGGGTGCCGGCGGAGCGATCGGCAGAGCCACCGCCAATTCCGGCCTCAACATCGAGGGAAGCCTCGGTTCGCTTTTGATTTCTGCGGCTCTAGGTTCGACTTCGGTCGCTACTTTTGCGGCTCGCTCTTCGGCGGCCTTTTTCAAAGCTTCATGGATGCGGCTCATGGTTTCCTCGGGTGCTCCTCAGCTCGCTTGAGTCCCTTGCGCGATAGGCCGCTTCAGAAGCCCCGGACCCGCCGCCAAAGATTCCAATACCGGCAAACTCGCAAGAACGGGAAGCTTCAAGTAGCTCTCAACTTCTCTCTCCGAGTGCAAAGTCTTGTCCATGGCCATTATCAAATAGAGGATGACCAGACCCAACATTCCTCCTCCACCGAAGCCGCCGGCGGCAAAGTTCGCCATTTTGGGAAAGGACGGACTCGTGGGCAGGCTTGGCGGATCGAGAACGCTAAGGTGCTCCCCTTCCTGCTGATTGATCAAACTTTTGTTCATTTCGGCAGTATTGCGCTGCTTCAAAAGATCGTTGTAAAAATCCAGAGCGTTCTGATAGTTGCGAGTCAGCTCTTTTAATTGCATTTCCACCATCGGGCTGCTTTCAATGTGGCCCTCAATGGTCTTGACGGAATCCTGAATCTTCGCTTGCCTCTTCACCAGCTCAGCATAGGTTGTTTCGGACTGCTGTATCTTTGCCCGGAGTTGCTGGATCTGCGGCGGCTCTGTCGCTCTTCGCGATTTGGGGGCATCGCTTGCATTCGGTCCTTCGTCAATCTTTTTCTTCAGGTCTTCAATCTCGCTCTTCAGCTTGGCCACGTCAGGGTGCTCTTCTGTGTATCTCGATCGGAGCACCGTCAATTGCTCCTGCCGGACCCGCAGTTGCTCCTCAAGCGATTCGGGGTTTTCACCCTTTTGCGACGCTTTCCAGCTGGCCTCCTGTTGGCTGAGAAGAGTCTCATTAAAGCTCTTATCCTGCTGTGTTCGTTGCATGGCCTGCGTAGTGGCATCGAGTTCCGCGTTCAGGCTCCCCAAAAGACCGAGGTTGCGCTGCTCATCGTCCGATAATGAGCCGAGGTGGGCGCGCTTGAATTGCGCAAGCTTGCCATCTTGCTCATCCAGCCGTGCTCTGGCTTCATTCAACTGCTGGTCGATAAACGACTTCGTCTTGTCCGCCTTATTGTTGACGTCGCGAGCATCTTGTTCCATGAACATAGATGTGACTTCCGTGCAAATCTGCTGCGCCAGTTGCGGATCGCTGAAGCTCACACTCACGGAGAAGCCCGGCAAATTTGCATACTGTACTCCGGGCATCGCTTCGAGGGGCGTGATTGTGATCGTCGCGCGAAGGCGGTCAATCAAGTCTTCCATGTGGACTTTGGTGCGATCCTGCGCATACAGATTAAACTTTTCGATAACCGGTTCCAGGCGCGTGCGGCTTAGAATCTTCCCTTTCATGGTTGCAAGGCGCTGCGTCAAGTCCTCGGGAACGAATGGTTTCACGACTTGCTCCGAAACATTCGGCCGAGCCACCAGCACGAGCGTCTGCGAAGTGTATAGCTTGGGGAGCTGCATCGCCATCAACACGCTCGACACGCCAAGTCCCATGGCGCAAGCGGGAACAATCCACCAGTGCTTGCGCAGCACTCTCTTTACATCCGCGGTCGTAAATTCGCCATTGCGAACCATAGCTCAACCCTCGTCGGTCAAATGGGCCCAGACTGCCCCAACTGCTCGGTAGCAAACCAATGGCCACGGATTTTAAGTCAACAGGCCACAAATGGCATTTAATTGCTTACTTTTCAATCGTTTACAGGAGTCCTGGCTTGAACAAGGGGCATCTGGGATTCTAACTCTCCAAAGGAACGGCAAAAGTGGAAGTTTTGTACCCACAATATCCCGAAATTTGTCCATCACCCATCCTTGACCTTGCCCTTTTGGCAAAATACGACCAAGAACCTCTTAACGGGGCCACCGCCATCGTTGCATGTTCTTTGTTTTCTTATATTTAGAGCTGCCTCAGATGGCCCTTGAGGAGACGCGCCAAGGAGTTTAAATTGCTACCCATTCACCTTGGTATGAAAATCACTAGCAAGCAACCTTCAGCAGTTCGTGTTTTCACTCTACGCCATGCAGCGCTTTTTGCTGCGGCTACCCTTCCACTCTGCCTCCTCTTGTCCGGATGTTTCCGTGACGCCAACGCGCGAAAACAAAAGTTTGTCGCTGACGGAGACCGTTACCTCAAGCAGGAGAAGTTCCCTGAGGCCCTGCTGACCTACGGCCGTGCCCTGCAGATTGATCCAAAGGCAGCCCAAGTTCACTACAAGGTTGCCCAGTGCCACCTCAAAATGTCCAATTGGGCTTCCGCTTATCAGGAGCTGCAACGCAC
>QHYL01000502.1 GCA_003224105.1 Acidobacteriota bacterium
ATGAAACATGAGCGGAGTACGAGTATTGGTTGGCACGCGCAAGGGTGCGTTTGTTTTGTCGTCGGACGGCAAGCGCGAAAAATGGGACGTCAGCGGCCCGCATTTTGCCGGCTGGGAGATCTACCACGTGAAAGGGTCGCCCAAGAATCCTAACCGCATTTACGTGTCGCAAACCAGCGGATGGTTCGGCCAAATCATTCAGCGCTCCGATAACGGCGGCAAGACTTGGATCCAGCCGGGCACGCCTCCGGGCGAGCCCACCACGGGTCCCGGCGGCACGCCCAAAGGCGAGAGCAACAAATTCGTCTACGATACCTCTGCGGAAACCGGAGCTCCGCTCACCACGCATCAGTTTTACGACGGCACGCAGCATCCGTGGGAGTTCAAGCGCGTCTGGCATCTCGAGCCTTCGCTCACAGAAGCAGACACGGTTTACGCTGGCGTGGAAGACGCCGCCATTTTCCGTTCAAAGGACGGCGGCAAATCCTGGCAAGAGCTCTCCGGCCTGCGCGGCCACGGTACCGGCCCGAAGTGGCAGCCCGGCGCTGGCGGCATGTGTCTGCACACGCTTATTCTCGATCCAACCAACCCGCACCGCATTTACATCGCGATTTCTGCCGCGGGCGCGTTTCGCACCGATGATGGCGGCAAAACCTGGAAGCCCATCAACAAAGGCTTGCACTCACAATACATCCCCGATCCCAACGCCGAAGTCGGCCATTGTGTCCATCACGTCGCGATGAACCCGAAGCGCCCCAACGTTCTTTTCATGCAAAAACACTGGGACGTGATGCGCAGTGACGATGCCGGCGACAACTGGAAAGAAATCAGCGGCAATTTACCCACCGACTTCGGCTTCGTGATTGACGTTCACGCGCACGAACCCGAAACCATTTACGTCGTGCCCATCAAGAGCGACGGCGAGCACTATGTCCACGAAGGAAAACTGCGTGTCTTCCGCAGCCGCACTGGCGGAAACGAGTGGGAAGCCCTCACCAAAGGCCTTCCGCAAAGCCATTGCTACGTCAACGTCCTGCGCGACGCCATGGCCGTGGACTCGCTCGACAAATGCGGCATCTATTTCGGCACCACCGGCGGCCAGGTCTACTGTTCCGCCGACGCGGGCGACAACTGGGCGCCCATCGTCCGCGATCTCCCAGCAGTCTTGTCCGTCGAAGTGCAGACGCTCACATGACCGTTCTGCCCACAGCAAAGATTCGCGTCATCCTTCCGCCGCATTTGCGGACGCTGGCGGGAGCAGGCCGCGAAGTGACGATCGAAATTGCCGGTCAAGTCACCGTTCGCTCTGTGCTTGATGCGCTGGAGACCACTTTTCCCATGCTGACAGGAACCATCCGCGACCACGTCACCCAGGAGCGGCGACCGTTCTTGCGCTTCTTTGCATGCGAAGAGGATCTCTCCCACGAATCGCCGGACACTCCGTTGCCTGAAGCGGTCGTCTCGGGAAAGGAGCCGTTGCTCATCCTCGGCGCCATCGCCGGAGGTTAGCCCAGCAAATGACCAAGGCTCAGGCTTGGCCGTCAAAGGGAATCCAGAAGGCCTGTTCGTTTGCAGGACGCGGGAATCCCAAAAACGGACACAGAAACCAAGGAGAAGATGAGCTACGGCGCGCATAAAACTATTTTTTTCAACAATTTAGGAAGCATTGTCCGCGGCACCAGCCGTGCGACACGGAATTAACAACACAACGGGAATTAGGGAGGCCGGGATATGATTCTCAAACCGCAATTGCTGTTCCAAGATCTTCGAATTGCCGTGCGCTCGCTCGGGCGCTCCAAAGGGTTGGCCTTCACCGTCATCGCCACCCTAGCCCTCGGTATCGGCGCAAATGCGGCGATCTTCAGCCTTGTGCGCGGCGTTCTCCTTCGTCCGCTTGTCAACGATGACGAGAAGCGCCTCATCTATATTGAGCAGACCGCCAAAGGTATCGGGATGGATGAAGAGAACTGGTCCGTCCCGGAAATCCAAGACTTCAAATCCAGCATCCATTCCGTCAGCGAATTTGGCGATTTCTCTGCCATTGGCATGACCATGGTGGGCCTGGGCGAGCCTCGCGAAATTCAAGCCGCTGTCGTCGACGGCAATTATTTCCAGGTCGTTGGCCTTCACCCCGTCCTTGGCCGCCTCATCGGACCTCAAGATGATGGTCCGAAAGCCGCCGGTGTTGTCGTTTTGACGTATCCTTTCTGGACGACCGCTCTCAAGAAAGATCCCGACGTTATCGGCAAACAAATTCGCCTCGAAAGCTTTGACGCGCGAACAGCTACGGTCATCGGTGTCCTTGAACCCTCTATTCCTTATCCCTCGGACACGGCGATCATGGCCAATATCGTGATGAGCGCGCACCACCTTGACGCCACTATGGTTACCGGCCGCGTCCATCGCATGACCGAACTCTTCGGCCGCCTCGCTCCCGGCGCCACGCTCGAACAAGCCCGCGCCGAGCTGCAGTCTGTCTATTCCACGATGAAGAAAGATCATCACGAGGCTTACCCCACCAACGGCAATTTCCAGATTGAAGCGAGGCTCCTCCGCGATCAGATCACTTCTGGCGCTCGCACCGTGCTTATCGTTCTTCTCGCCGCCTCCGGGCTCGTTTTCATCATTGCTAGCTCCAACGCGGCCAACCTCATCCTTGCCCGTACCGTGCGCCGCGAAGGCGAGTTGACCATTCGCACGGCTCTCGGCGCTAGCAGTGGCGCCCTTCGCCGGACCCTGCTCGCTGAAAGCCTGGTACTCTGCGGCGCCGGAGCCGCGTTTGGCGTAATGATCGCGCGGCCCTTGCTTGAGATCCTCTCCCGCTACGCCTCGCGCTTCTCCGTCCGCGCTCTGGATCTCACGGTGGACTCGAGTATGCTCTGGGTTGGGGCGGGACTTGCGCTGATCGCCGCTGTCCTCCTCGCTTATGTTCCTCGCCTGCCCAGCGCCAACGTTTCGCAATCCCCCGGTCTTGCAACCAGCGGCGGCCTTCGCATCACAGGAAGCACCAACCGCCGCCTTCGCGCCTTCGCCGTCGTTCAAATTGCCGCCTCTTTCATGCTCCTAGCCGGCGCCAGCATGCTTCTCAAAACGCTCATCGCGATGCAAACCGCGGAAACGGGCATGGACACGCGGCACGTTCTGGCAATCAATGTTCCCGTGATGTCCTACCAAAAAACCCCACAGCAAGTTGTGGATTTTTACAAGGAAACGATCCGCCGCATTGACGCCCTGCCCGGCGTGACCAGAACCGCCTACGGAATGTCTGCTCCGTGGCGCGACGCTGGCAACGATGGCCCTGGGCTTCAATTCTCGGGGGATGGTCACGTCCACAGCATCGAAAATGATCCCCGCGGGCATTTCCGCGTGATCTCTCCCGGATTCTTTGCCGCTCTGGGCGTTCCTATCGTTGCCGGACGCGATTTCAACGACCTTGACACCCAATCAAAGGAGCCGACTGTCGTCGTCAGCGAGAGCCTGGCCAAGCGTATGTTCCCGGGCCAGGACGCTATCAACCGTCATGTGTTTTGGACCGATCCTGTATTGCAATTCCTCCCCGGGTTCAAGAGCGAGCCGCTGCGCATCATTGGCGTCACCGCCGATATTGACGATGAACACGTTGTTCCGCAGCCCACTCTCACGATTTACAGCACCTTTAACCATGGCCCGATGTTCAACGGCCGACTCTTCATCCACACCAGCGTAAATCCGTATTCGCTGGTGACGCCGGCTACGCAAATCATTCGTGGCATGTCCGCGGAGCAGCCCGTCGAGAAAGCTGCCACTCTCGAGGACATTCGCGCGGAAGTCCTAACGCCCGACCGTCTCAACACGGTTGTCTTTGGCATCTTCGCCGCGGTAGCCCTTACAATTGCGCTGGTTGGTGTAGCAGGCGTGTTGGCGTTCTCCGTCAGCGCGCGCACTCGCGAGTTCGGCATTCGCCTCGCTCTCGGTTCGCCTCCGCAGCGCCTCCTGGCTGGCGTTATCGCCGAAGGCGCAGTCATGGCCGCCTTCGGTTTGGTTGCCGGCTCCGTCGGCGGCTTCTGGCTGGCCCGCATTGCGGAACGTTACATCCCCGACCTGCGCATGCCCAGCGCTTTGCCCGTTGTCGTTTCGGCTCTTGTGCTGCTAGCCGCTGCGGTCATCGCCTCCGCCATGCCGGCAGCTCGCGCTGCGCGCGTTGACGTGATGCAGGCGCTCCACTCTGATTAATTTGCAAGCCCTGCCCAACGCAGGCGCCTGGAAACGGCCAGGAACTCAGGTATAGTCCCTATACTTTTGAGGCCAGTGCCTGTCCCTTATACGAAGAGGACAGGCGCGCTAAGGCTCACAGGGCACTTGGTGAGTCTAGCCCGATCGAAAGGCTCGCCTGGCGAAGCCGGTAGCGCGCCGTCCCACTTCGCTGCCACGAACAGAGCAGCGACTGGATCCACCGCGTCTCAGGTGTGTTCAAGCGCGGTCCGCAGCCCTCACCTAGCCCTGTCGTCACCTAGCCCCTATGGGCAATTCACAAACGGATAAATCTCGTCCGCAATCCAATAATTCTCAAAGAGAATCGCAAATAGCGTCCCTACCACCCAAATGGCCCACCGCTGCCGGTTCCACGCCACGCTCGAAGTGGAGTTCTGGATCAGAATCTCCGCCAAGTACGCCGCGCAGTAACAAACGTTCGCAAGCAACGCCAGCACGGTCATAATTCCCAGCGACTCCAGCGTCATGGCCGGCCGAAAATGCGGCCAGGTTTTCACCACCCAAATCAGTGCGACTCCCGTAAGCAAAAAGTTGTAAAGCAGCCGCCGCGGCTCCCAGAACTTCACGGCGACCATTAGCCCTTTCTCCGATGGTCCTTGGCCGGACTGGGCAGTCGTCATGCTGGATGCCCCTACTACCTGCGAATCTTGTGTGTCCATTCTTGTGCGCTCCTCTCGTGGAGTCCGAGCTGACGTCAGTTCTTGCGCGAGTGCTGGGAAGCGGCTGAGCGACGCTTCGCAATAGCATATACTTTGCACTACAAAGTACTTCACGTCAACCGTTTTCCGTCGTTGTAGAGGCGACTGTATGTCGCCTTCTTCGCTTATACTAACCACCTCGCCGCTGGCCATCGGTCACTGGCCGCTGGTTACTGGAGACGCCCATGTGCCGCAACATCAGGACCCTCTTTAACTTCGATCCACCGGTCACCCCGGAGGAAGTCCGCGCCGCTTCCCTCCAATTCGTCCGCAAAATCACCGGCTTCCACCATCCCTCGAAAGCTAACGAAGCCGCTTTCAACGCCGCCATTGAAGAGATCGCCCGCGCCTCCTCGCGCCTGCTCCATTCCCTGGAGACCACGGCGGCGCATCGAAATCGCGAAGCTGAAGCCGCCAAGGCGCGCGTCCGCGCCGCCGCCCGCTTCGGCTCAGCGTAAATTTGCTCGGGTGGCTGAAACCTCCTGCCATGGCCGTCACGTCGAAACCATATACAATAAGAACCGTCGAGTCCTCCTGGTTCGTTGGGTGTTCCTCGGCGTCGCCTTCCTCAGCGCCCCCGAGCACGCACCCGGGCGGGCCTGCGCTCCCCGCTTCCTGAAAATCGTCGTCCCCAGATGCGCAATACCTGCGCGCCCTTTGAGTTCTTCGGCTCTTTGACCGTTTACTGTTCTCCGCTTTCAACCCCGCAAGCCTTCTCTTCGGCGTCATGCCGAAGCTGCCTGCCCCAGGCAAACACAGAGGGATCCTGGCTAAATCCAAACGCCATCAGGACCACTGCGAACGACGCAATTTCTGTCAGGAATTTTCTCCGTGGTACAATCCGCCTACGACCCCGTAGCTCAACTGGATAGAGCGAATGGCTTCGAACCATTAGGTTGGGGGTTCAAGTCCCTCCGGGGTCGCCACTTAAATCCCCGCCGTCTATCGCAGATCTTGGGCCCCCTGTACCACAAGGCTTCTTGCCTCGCACGCGAGCTTTTCTTCTAACTTCCTAACCTCTAATCTTGGAACTCTTCCGTTTTCCACAGCTCTTTCGAATCAGTCGTTCCTGCAACTCCTTCAAACCGAAAGGCTTCTTGCCCCCGTGTTACGAATCTGCCCATCATTCGAATCACTAAGTAGTTAGTGTTGACAGACTGCTTACTACGTGCTATCGTATTCTCGCATCGTTGGAACGCGCGATGGCCTCTTCCTCGGTTTCAGCAAAGAACTGCTGGTAGGCCACACCCGCATTCTTCGACTCTTTTGCTCAGAATTGACGCGGAGAACTAAAAACTTTGTTCCTCTCGGAGCCTTCCATGAAAATGCCTGTCAAAGACCCTTCAAAGAAAACTTCTTCTCGCAAAGCTTCTGACCCCAATCGCTGCACGTTTGAAACGTCCGACGGCCGCCGTTGTCGCCTCCCTCGCTCTGCCACTCACCCTGCGCTCTGCGTCTTCCATTCCCAGGAGGGAGCGGCAACTCGTGGAATCGCAAAAAATCGGCCCTGAACTCGCCGTCACCGTCACCGGCGACTTCCTGACCGCTACCGACATCAACTACGCCCTCGGCAAAGTCTTCACCGCCGTCGCCCAGAACCGTATTCCTGTCCGCACTGCCCACACCCTCGCCTATCTTGGTCAGCTCATGCTCTGCTCACTGCCGGCGGTCAAGAAAGAGTTCAACTTCAGCTACAAATTCGATCAATGGAACAACATGTTGGACAACGCCGTCCGTCTTTCGCCTCCTCCGCCCGAACCCGGACTTGCCCCCGCGGCCAATGAAGAGTCGCAACCCGCCAACTTTGGCGAAACTTCGCCTGAA
>QHYL01000503.1 GCA_003224105.1 Acidobacteriota bacterium
GCGATGAAAAAAGGCGGAGCGTTTCCCTGCGCATTGAATGCCGCCGATGAAATTGCCGTCTCGGCATTTCTGGAGCGGCGGCTCCCGTTCCTGGGGATTCCGGAAGTGATCGAGCGCGTGCTGTCGCGTACCGCGCGCGTGCGGCTCGAAAAAATGGAAGACGTGCTTACGGCGGATGCGGAAGCCCGTCGAATGGCACAGGAAGAAGTGGCCAGGATTGCAGGCGGAGTTGCGGCGCAAGTTCGCAGCGCGTAAATCGCTGATTGCCACCGTTGGTGCGACAGCGAGAAAACTTGTTGGGCGGTGAAAGGAAAAGAGAGGTTTTGTCGAGAGCATGAATATTGCCAATATTGGCGTCGGGTTCATCCTCGTACTTGGGGTTCTGATCCTGGTGCATGAGTGGGGACATTTTGTTGTGGCGCGCCTGTTTGGCGTGCGCGTGGATGTTTTTTCCATCGGCTTTGGCCCGCGCCTTTTTGGATGGAAGCGCGGCGCAACGGATTATCGCATCAGCGCGTTTCCCCTCGGCGGTTACGTGCGCATGGCGGGCCAGGATCCCAGCGAAATCGATTCGGGCGACCAAGCGCCAAAACCAACAGAGGCACCCGATGAGCTGATGAGCAAAAAGCGCTGGCAGCGCTCTCTCATCTCCCTGGCCGGACCGGTGGTAAACCTCATCATGCCGATTGTTCTGCTCGGGGGATTCTACGCCATCCGGGGATTTCCTTATCCGGCGTACATGGACAAGCCCATCGTGCTGACGGATCTCCCGAAAGAAAGTCCTCTTGCCAAAGCCGGCATCAGCGACGGCGACCAAATCGTTTCGGTGAATGACGTTCTCACTCCCACATGGGCCAAGGTAAGCAATTTCCTGATGCAGGCCCCCGCAAACGGCGCGCTGCGCTTCCTCGTCGAACACCACGGCACAAAGCAGACTGTTGAAATCAGTGCCGCGAGTTTGCGCGGGATCGAGCGGCCGCTCGGCTACCCTCCCATGCCGCCAATCCTCGGCCAGGTTATGAGCGGGAAACCAGCGGCCCGCAGCGGACTGAAAAGTGAAGACCTGGTGCTTTCCGTGAATGGAACTCCCGTGAGGAACTGGCCGCAATGCGTGGACCTCATCCGGAATTCCAATGGGCAAGTTATCAACATCGTGGTGCGCCGCGCCGGCAAGGAAATGAGCTTTCAGATTCATGCGCTTTATGAGAAGGATGAGAATGGGGAGTCCGCCTGGCGCATTGGCGTGGGTCCCGGCGGCGCATGGTCCTTCAGGTCCATGACGGTGACGGCTTCGGTCAAGGAAGCCAGCGTGGAAACCGTTGATGCCACGGGCAAGTTGATCAGTATCATCAGCAAACTGTTCACGGGAAAGCTCTCCGTCCGGCAATTGCAGAGCTTTGTGGGAATCGCCGTGCAAGCCGGGCAGGCGGTCCAAGAGGGTCCGGTTGATACCATCAACTTGATGGCGGTACTCAGCCTGAACTTGGGCATCCTGAACCTGCTGCCGATTCCGATCCTCGATGGTGGAAACATTTTGTTGCTGGCGATGGAAGGCATTCGCCGCCGCGATTTCAGCATGGCGTTCAAAGAGCGCTTCGTTCAGGTCGGCCTGGTCTTCCTTTTGGTGCTGTTCGCCTACGTTATGTACAACGATGTGATGCGGTTGCTTCCGATTCATTCGTGAGATCCCGGGCTCGCCGTAGCCCCTGGTTTTCACGCGACCTGCCAACCTGTTAGACTGGCGCAGTATGGCGTCCAGCGCATCACATCGCGTTTCCACCGGTGAGCGCCTGAATACCGCGGAAACCACGGGAAGACTCCAGCAAGCGGCGGCTGCACGCGGGATTCGCATGACGCGGCAGCGGCGCGTCATCCTGCAAGTGATGGATGACGCCGAGCAGCACCTGGACGTGGATCAGATTCTCGAGCGCGCGCAGAAGATTGACGCTGGCGTGCACCTCGTCACCGTTTACCGCACGATTGACCTGCTGAAAAAAGAAGGCCTGATCGACGAACTGGACCTGCTCCACTTGCGCGGCGACCGCCACTATTACGAGACGCATGGCCCGCGCGACCACATCCACGTCGCGTGCCTGCGGTGCGGCAAGGTCCGCGAATTCGAGAGCAATCTTTACGAACAACTGAAGAACCAGATCGCCCGCGACTTCCACATGAAAGTCACCGTGTCGCGCACCGAAGTCGGAGGGTACTGCGCGGAATGTCTGAAGAAAATGAATAGTTGCGAGTGACGAGTTCACCTCGTCGAGAGGCTTCCTTGATTGTTATCCCGAAGCCGGCCCCGCGTTTGCCCGCGCAAGCGGGCGCAAAACGCGTTGACGCACGAATGGGGGTGAGGGAGCTGTTTTAGGTTTTTTTCACTATTCTTCACGCACCCCCGTCACTTGCTTCTCTTCGTATCCCCTTGCCTTTCAAGGACTTACAAAAATCTTGATTTTTACTAAGTTTTTCCTTGACGACTGCATAACGGGTTTGGTAAGATAATAGGCGTTGAAAAGTGCGCCCCGACTTCGGTCGGGGCGTTTTGTTTTTTGGAGTGCGGCAGCCTCGCTGCCGCTTTTCTGACGTCTCCCGGTTATCCGTTCCCCCAAACTTTTCCGGCATAGAAGGGAATTGCAAACGAAGGAAAAGCGGCGGCAAGCCGCCGCACTCCACAAGGCAGTGCTCTGCTCTGTGACCTTTGTGCTCCGGCCTCTGTGTTAGGTCTTTGCCTCTTTCTTTTTTCTGTCGACTCTTGAACTTTTCAACGCTTCACACTTCTTTTTTCAGGACCTCAACCAATGCCAAACAAAACACCAAACGCCAAACTCCTGTGGATGCAGTTCGAAGATGTTCTCGCGCCACGTCTCGGCTTGACCGTGAAAGAGCGCGCCGTGTATTCGTATCTGCTGCGCCATTCTCTGGTGGTAGGCAAGGTCCGTCTGCAGTTTGCGGTTATGGCCCTAGCCCGCACCCTGAGGCTCTCCATCGGAGCGACGCGCTATGCGGTGCGCCGGCTGGATGAGCTGGGGGCTTTGCGCGTGCTGGAACGCAACAAGACCGGCCATCTCGTGGAGATGCGCCTGCCCGAGAAGATCCGGGCGATCGGGGCGGGCAAAAACGGCGCGACATTGATCACGGGAGCCACGGGGGAGCGGCCTGCCTCGACGATAGAAAGCACGGATTTCCTGAAAACCTGGGAGCTCCGCAAAGCCATTCACGATCGCGAAGGTGGCCCGTGCTTTTACTGCCTTCGCCGCACTCCCGCTAACGTGCGGTGCCTGGACCACGTCGTGCCACGCGTGCGCTTCGGCCGCAATTCCTACCGCAACCTGGTTTCCTGCTGTCTCGAATGCAACACGCGCAAGGGCGACCGTGCTGCTCCGGACTTTCTGCGCACGCTCTACCGCCAGGGGCGCCTCACCTCTGCTGAACTCGACGCGCGCCTGCGCTCCTTGAAGGATGTCGCCGCAGGCAAACTCCGCCCCCGCCTGAAGGTAGAAAATGGAAATTGGAAAATAGAAATTAGAAACTAGAAAAGGGAGAAGAGAAAGACCCACCCTTGCAAAACCCGCAAGGATGGGCCACCCGGTCTCTTTTCGGGTTAGGGCGGTGCCCCCCCCGCCTCAGTGTACAATCTCTGCAGTTTTCGAAGTCAAAATGGAAATTCTGGCTCAATATCTCGCCCTACCAAAATCATCATTGTTTGGGCGAACCAGTCCTGCCGAACCGACTGTGATTCTGATCCGCAATTTGTAAAGGAGTGCAAATGAACTATTCAAGTCTCGGGCTGGCGGCGCTGGGCGGCACGGTCGCGTCTTTTACCTTTGGTTTCTTAGTGTTTTGGCTGCTGCCAGGTCTTATCAAGGAAGGCCACAAGTACCCGGCCGTATTCCGACCTAAGGAAGAAATGATGAAGGTTATGCCCATTGGATTCGTCGCAACTTTCATGGCGATCCTGGTTGTGGCCATAATTTTCGCAATGATGCATCAGGGCGGATCGGGCGCAACGCAAGGTGCGCGCTTCGGCGTTCTCATTGGCATCTTCGTGGTTTGCGCCTGTGTGCTGCACAACTACGTGAACCTGAACATCGGGCTGAAACTCGCTCTGATGCAGGCTGCGGCTTACTTCGTCCAGTGGACTGTCATTGGAATAGTCATCGGTCTCATTTACAAACCCCTCGCTACACCATGAGCGTGAAGCGCAGGGACGGGCGGAACGTCTACTCCTATTGTTTGAAAAGGCTCGTTTTGCTGATAATGAGCGGAGATTTTCCGAATGGGGGAAACTTCCCGTCTGTCCCCGTCGCCCCCGTCCCCGTCGCCCGTCCCCGTCGCCCTACTTCAGTTGAAGCTTCTCGCCCAGTTCTTCCGTTATACGTAGTGCTCCAGGGTCAGTGAGGACGTATGCGCCGTCCTGAGTCCGAATTACTTGGCGTTTCTCCTCTAGGCTCTGGATGGCTTGCGTTACGCGACCCGGTGTCTTCCTCACAAAGCGACCCAGTTCCTCGCGTTGTAGGCCCGTTTCGCCGCTCACTCGGAGAAGTAGCAAGATCTCTTCTTCGGCATTGCAATCTGTCCTTTGCACGAGAAGTTGACCTTCGTACCTACCAACGGCGGGAATCTCGTGCTTCAGGATCTCCCGAATAGCCCTCGCCACTTCCTTGCGGTCCCCCGACCAGAAAATGCGTAGCAGCTCGGACAGAACCCACCTTGAGTTATCCATGACAAGGCGGGAGTCCAATTGGTTTGCCGTATACGAGGGATCGATGTGTACGGCGCCTCTATCGCTCCTAAACTTATAGATCGTGCGCAAAACCCGGCATAAATGGAGCGCCGATTTTCGCTCTGGAAAGGAGTGGTTGTTTTGGTTGCTTGGGTCCTCGACGTACCTGAGACATTCATCGACGCTCCTCGTGCGGTTGAGATTTCCGGAGTCAACTGTGTAGATGATTCGGGTTGCCGCTTCGACAAACTGTCCGCCGTCGAGGGTCGCTGGCTCCCAATCCCGAAGAATGTAACGCTTTTCCTGTGAGATGTATTCTGACAATAGCTGTCCGGTCAGGATGGGATCCAGTCGCTTAGAAAGGTCACGCTCAAGGG
>QHYL01000504.1 GCA_003224105.1 Acidobacteriota bacterium
AACCACGACACCGGCGTTGCCACAACGACGGTGTCGACGAGCGCGGGCGTGTACCGGTTTCCGGAGCTTCCGCTAGGAACTTACGACGTGACGGCATCTGCGCGGGGATTCAAGAACGCTGTGCTGACGGGAGTTGTGGTGCAAATCCAAAACGTCAGTGCGTTGAACATTACTCTTCAAGTTGGGACACAAACGGAAAGCATTACGGTAGATGCAGGGGCGCCACACGTAGAGGCGGAATCCTCGGAGATGAGCGGCATCGTCTCGGATAAACAGCTAATTGAGTTGCCCCTTCCCCTGGGCGGTGTGGGTGAGTTCCGCGCCGTTGAGGCTTTTGAGTTCCTGCTGCCGGGGACGACCGGCCCAGGCACGGCGAATAGTAATAATGGAATCTTTATTTCGAAGATTGCCGGAGGCCAAAACTTTGGGAACGAAGTGCTGATCGACGGCGCGAGCCAAACTCGCAGCGAGAACGGCTCTTCGTTCGACGAAGAAGCCCCTTCCGTGGAAGCGATTCAAGAGTTCAAGGTCACGCAAGCGGCACCGTCAGCGGAGTATGGCCGCACCACGGGAGGCATCGAGAACTTCGTGACGAAGTCGGGCACCGACACCTTTCACGGCACGGCTTACGACATCTTTCGGAATGAGGACCTGGATGCGAACACTTGGTTCAATAATTACAACGGTTCGCAGTGCGCCGCAGGAGATACTGCCTGTGTGGCCAGGAACGCTCGTCCCGCCGATCGAAAGGATGATTTTGGGGGGAACCTCGGCGGGCCCGTGTGGATTCCGAGGGTCTACAACGGTCACGATAAAACCTTTTTCTTCTTTTCGTGGGAGCAAGTGATCCACCACCTGGGGGCGACAAACCCCAGCACTGTCCCCACGGAGGCCATGCGCGGCGGGGACTTTTCTTCTCCCGCCATTTACAGGACGGATTTGCCGTCCATCGGCACAAACCCTTGCGACGGCACGCCCGTCTTCCAGGGAGAGATCTTTGATCCCGCGACCACGAGAATCGTGAATGGCGTTCCATGCCGTACGCAGTTTCCCGGCAATAAGATTGATCCCACTCGTTTCAGCACAGTGGCGAAGAATTTACTGGCTTTCTGGCCTGAGCCAACCGACAAAACAGCCCAGTTCAATAATTTCTCTTTCTCGAGCACCATACCGATCACGAACACAGGTACGACAATCCGAATCGATCACAACTTTTCCGAGAAGAGCAAGCTGTTCGGGTCTTACGATTCCCGCGAAAACAGCCGCACGTCGGGAGGAAACCCCATCCTTCCGGACCCCGTCGATCCAAATACCTGGAAGCAGGATTTCACGACGCATTTCTTCCGCGTTGGTTGGGACTATTTTTTCACCCCGACGCTGCTGAACCACTTTGTGATTGGCTCCAACCGCAGCAACAGCAAAAACTATGCCCAGGCTATTTTCGCGGGAGTCAATTGGTCGCAGAAGGTGGGCATTGGCAATGTGAATTCTCTAAATTTTCCGCAGATTACAGTTGGGGAACAGATCGATAATCTCGGGAATCCTCCCCAGAACGACGACAATGTGGACAACGGCTTGCGGCTGTACGAGAGCGTCGCCTGGCAACATGGCCGGCACAGCATGAAGTTCGGTTTCGATTACCGATGGCAGCAGTACTCGCCAATCAACGGTAACAGCCCGACCTTCAACTTCTGCCGGGCCCAGACTACTTCTGATCCGACGGAGACAGCCCTTGGCGGAAACGGCTTCGCCAGCTTTCTGCTGGGTGGGCCCTGCGGCGCCGGGCAGCGAATCGTGACATCGCAACCGCGCTGGACCTCGCACTATGTAGCCGGTTTTGCGCAGGACGACTTCAAACTCACGCACGGCTTGACGCTGAACCTTGGCATCCGGTACGACGTGGACGTGCCTCGGCATGAAGCGCATAACCAGACTTCTAACTTCAGCCTGGCAGCCACCGATCCGCAATTCGGAATTCCCGGAGCGCTCGTGTTTGGATCGAGGTGTAACTGCAATGCCGCGTGGGCGGACACCTGGTGGAAAGACTTTGCGCCGCGTATCGGCTTCGCGTATTCGCCGACCGGCAAGACCGTGGTTCGCGGGGGTTTCTCCATTTTCTACGGACCCCTTCAGTATGCGGATTTTGGCGGCGCCATGAACACGGGTTACGTGGCGAATCCGTCGGAGCCGAGTCCTGATAATTTTTCACCGTCTTTCAACCTCGACAGCGGATTCCCCACATTTGCGCAGCCACCCGATCTTGATCCAGGCATCTTCAACGGCAAATTTGTGGGAGGCTCGTATATCGGGAAAGACCAGGGCCGGCCGGCGATGGTGAACGAGTGGACGCTGGAGGTGCAGCACGAACTGGCTAATGATCTCATCCTGAGTGTGGGATATCTTGGAAACCACGCGCAAAACCTGCGCTCCGGCGTACAGAACATCAACAATATACCGGTCGGTGACTTCTCCAAGGGCGACCAGCTCACGCAGCTTGTCAGCAACAACACCGCCGGTGTCACACCACCGTTTGCGGGCTTTACAACACTTTGGGGGCCGGGAGTGCAGGTCCAGCAGGCGCTGCGACCGTTCCCGCAATATGGCTTCATCGCCACGGACTGCTGTCTGCAAAACGTGGGGATGTCGAGCTATGAGGCACTGCTGGTGTCCCTGAACCGTCGCTTCCGCAATGGCTTAAATCTTCAGGCATCGTACACGTGGGCAAAGACGCTAACGGACGCCGACAGCGCCTTACCGTTCATTAACGGTGGTGTTGGGCAGGAGCAGGATCCCTCGAACTTGCACCACGAGAAAGCGCTCAGCATTCAAGATATTCCGCAGACGTTTGTTCTTAGCTGGATCTACCAGCTTCCCTTCGGTACGGGCAGGAAATGGATCAATAGGGGATGGGCAAGCCGAGTGATTGGGGGCTGGGACATAGGGGCGGTGCAACGGTACATGTCAGGCGAACCGATTTCGTTTGGGTGCGCGAGCGGCATTCCCGGATGGGAAAACTGCATCTATTTCACGCGCGTAGCGACGCAGAGTTTCAAAAGCAAGGCTTATGCCAACGGTAACCTCAATTTGTCCAACGGGGACGTGATGTTCGATCGAAACGCGTTCGTCGACTTGAATCTGCCGAGCGCACGCAATGGAGGGGTTTTTGCTTTTGGAAATATTCCGCGTGTCACCGGAGAAATACGGAACTGGCCCTACTACAATGAGGACTTCAGCATCACAAAGAACGTACCCATTCGCGAACGACTAACCTTTTCGCTCCGCTTTGAGCTGCTGAATATCTTTAATCGACACGTTTTTGGCATTCCCGATACCGAGCCGAATGATGGCGCTAATTTTGGTCGTCCAACGTATACGATCGACAGTCCTCGCAACGTGCAGATCTTAGGACGGCTCACGTTCTAAGCAAGAACGAGCTGATATCCGGGGCCCGTCTGCTATAAGGGGACAAGCGAAGAGCGTCATCCCGCCGCTTCTCTTTTTCTATGAAACA
>QHYL01000505.1 GCA_003224105.1 Acidobacteriota bacterium
TTACAAGTTCACGAAGACGGCGGCCTTCGCGGCGCAGTTCAACGTCCCCGTGGCCAAGGACGGCACCTCGGTGCTCAAGTACCGCGTTCGCGCCAAGTGGTAATTCTCTAAATTCTTTCTAAAATTGGACTTTTGTGCTGTTCATTCGTGGTGCCTTCCTTGAAGGGCGGCCTTTCAATTGCCCAAGCCGTTGAGACTGCCGCCCTCCCTTTTCGCGAGAGTCGATTGCGAGGGCGCGTCATCTTTTTAGCCCGATCTCCTGGCGAAACATTTGTTGCATTTTCTGTCGCTCAGTTTCCTGCTGGCAAAATGGCTTGACAGAATTCTCCCGTAGCCCTAGAGTTACGCGCATCGGGGACTGTACGTTCCTTGCATCATCTGTTGCACAAGGCCGTCATTGTGCTCCGAGGCTGTGCTATAGTAACGACCTCGTTAGTCAAGTAGACCGCCAACCTAGGGGTGGGAGGCTCGTATGCGTCGTTCCAGTTTTGCTTTTGCTGATTCCTCTTTGCGTAGATTTGCGCTTTGGAAATTGTCTCGGGGGCTAATCTTCTGCCTCCTCCTGGGAACCATCCTTTTGCCGCCTGCCCTCCACGCGCAAACCACGTCAACCATTGAGGGGACCGTAACGGACCGTCAAGGCCTGGCGATTCCCGGTGCGGAAGTAAGTGTTGCCGCCGACACTCTGGCCGTCAGCAAGAAGACCATCACGGACGCGAACGGAAACTATCAGATTGCACTTCTCCCCGCGGACGTTTATACCGTGACCGTCTCGCACGCCGGGTTCAGTACGCAAGTTTTCAAAGGCCTCGAAATCACCTTGAATCGCACGGTCAAAGTTAACGCCTCTCTCGAAGTTGGCACTGTTCAACAAAAGGTGGAAGTCTCCGCGGAAATTCCCCTCCTTGAGACAACCTCCTCCTCGGAAGGCACAACCATTGTTCCCAGACAGATCGTGGACATGCCCATCAATGGACGAAACTACCTGGACCTGATGCAACTCGTTCCCGGCGTGGCCATCAACCGGCAGGCCGATCTCAACAGCGATAATGCCACTCCCGTCCTCGGCGAGCGCGCCAACAACACGGGTTTCCTTATCGACGGCTTGTCCAATCAGAACGAACTTGCTGGTGGCCCCGCCGCGCAGTTCAATCAGGACACCATCGCCGAATTCCAGGTCATCACCACCGGCTACAAAGCTGAGTTCGGCCACGCTTCGGGCGGCATCGTCAGTGTCATCACCAAATCCGGCTCGAACGACCTACACGGCCTCGCTTCCGCCTACCATCGCAACAACGCCTTCGACAGCTCCGACATTCCGGGAACCTTCCCCGGCTCCAGCATTCCCGGCCAAAGCGATCCGCCCTATCTATTGCGCTGGGATTATGATCTCGCCGGGGGCGGCGCTCTTGTTCGCGACAAGGCTTTCTGGTTCGGCTCTGCGGAAGGCATCCACGAAAATCGCCAGCTGAATTTCGTTCCTCCGCAAAATACTCCGCAGTTCCTTATCAATAGTGAAGAACCCTACAATGAGCCCACCACCGACCGCGAGGTTCGCGCCTTCGTGAAATTCGACCAGGTTGTAAGAAATCACCATCTCACCGAGCAGATGAACTACACCAACGTCCACGTCAACAGTTCCAACCCTCTCTCGGCATCTACTTCTCTTCCTTCCACGCGCACGAATCTCGGCGACCGCAATCTCTTCCTCGGCTTCAGCGATACCGTCACGTTTGGCTCCGCCAGCCCCTTTATCCTCACGGTCCGTGGCCAATATCGTGACGAACCGACGCTTGACAGCCCGGCGCATCCACAGGCTGGTCCCAACACGACCTTCAACCTTTTCAGCAGCTTCACCACCGGTGGCGTCTTTGGCGATCAAGGTCAGTTTAGCTACGGTGCCACGTTTACGCCGTCTACTTTAGAGCAGAAATACGAAATCTTCGGCGCTAGTTTGGCCAAGACTGTCAGTCGTCACACTTTGAAGTTTGGTTGGGACTTTGAACGGACCCATGTGGACGGCGTCGAAGCGAACGGCCAGAATAATCAGCTCTTCGCAACACAAGCTGACTATCAGCAGTTCGGTCCCATTAACGCAGGTTTCTTTCTTCTGCTGAACATTGGCGGTCTCACGCCGCAAGCTAACCAAATCAAATTGCGCAACAACTTCAACGGCTTGTGGGTCCAGGACGATTGGAAGGTTGTCCGCAACCTGACCATCAACGGCGGCCTTCGCTGGGATTACGATTCCGCTTTCAACAAAAAAGACAACGTCTCTCCGCGCATCGGCTTCGCATGGTCCGCCACACAGAAAACAGTTGTCCGCGGCAACTTTGGCCTCTTCTACGATCACTTCCGCTTGGGCCTCGTTCGAGATATCCCAGGCTTTGGCGGAGCGGATATTCGCTTGAGCCAGCCTCTTTCTTTCCCTCGCCTGTTTTACGGCGTGCCTACAATTGCCCCTGATCTGTTTGGCGTGTGTCAATCCACTTTCATGACCGACGCGCAGATTGCTGCTTCTGGTGCTACTTGTCCTTTCGCATTCGTGGTCCCGGGGGATACGTCCACGCTGTATGGGATCGACCACCTCAACAATATTGGGCTTACTCCCATTCCCGCAAATGTCCCCGTCAACCAAAGCAACGTCCAGCAACTCTCCGGCCTCACGCCAGACCAGTTCCTCGCGGCTGCCAACGCAGCCATCGGCAAGTCCAACCCTTTCTGGTTTTGGGGTCCTTTTGGTACGTTATCGTTCAACGTCCTAACTCCAGGAAGCTTCCCTGTAACCGTCGATCCGAGCTTCGCCACCCCCTACAGCCGCAGCTACACTCTCGGCGTTCAGCGCCAGCTCGGCACTGATTGGTCAGTATCCTTGGATTATTACCATAAAGATATCATCAATATTCTTGGAGTTCGTCAGACCAATCTCCCTTTTGATGCGCGCATCACCGGCCTGCCGCCCGCAAGCCAGGTCAACGGGTTCGGCCCCTGGTATGGCGGTACCTACGACGGCGGAGTCCTCTCCTTTCAAAAGCGCGTCAGTCGCCGCTTTACCGTGGGCGGCAGCTACGCCTACGTTTCCGAGAATGACGATGCCCTCAACTCCAATCTCGGCACCAGCGCGATCGGTGGGGGGAACGGCTACCCCACGGATAGCTTCCGTGGAATCATTCCGTTGGTTGCGGAAACTGCCTCCGGCACTTGCCCGGCCCAGAGCAACGCAAACAACTCATTCACCGCCTGTAACGGTGCCTTCGTTCCGAAGCAAGGCACTCTTTATAACGGCGCTCTGCTGGATAAGGGCCCTTCCGATTTTGCGCTCCGCCATACTTTTGAGGCCCATGGGCTAGTTGAACTTCCCTGGAAGGTCCAGTTCGGCAGCCTGTTTCGCGCGCAGAGCGGGTTCGCCTATACCCAGAGCGCTCTTGCACCTGTCGATCTGGACGGCAACGGAACCTTCAATGGCAGGGACCTGAAAACGGCGCGCAACTCTTTCACCGGGCCGCGTTTCGTGAACATGGATCTGCGCGTCGCAAAAACG
>QHYL01000506.1 GCA_003224105.1 Acidobacteriota bacterium
GGAAGCCGGGCCAGCCACAGGCGACCGTTTTGGTTGCGCAGCGCTTTTGCAATTGCTCGAACGTATGAAGGACAGCAGAGCGAAGGGCACAACGACGATTGCGTTTGTGACACAACAATGGGCGGGCGGCCGCGGTTTGAATCGCCTGCTCGAAGAGATAAAGCCCGACGAGATGACTTTTGTGGGGCGCATCGTGGCAAGTGGCAAAGCCCTAGCAAGGCCCGCGCCGGGCGATGGCGTGCTTCTTGGAATGGAAGATGCATCCGCACAGTTGAAAGGATTCTCTGCGGAAATCAAAGCCATAGCTGACGGTGATGGCGAGCGATTGATACCCATAAATGCAACTCCGCCGCGCATGGCCGGCTACGCAAAAGCGAATGCGTTTCCGGAACGCTTTGCGCAACTTGGAATTCCCACGCTGTGGCCTGCCACGCCGGGAGAATCCATTTCATGGAACGACAGCGGAAACATCGAGCGACTGCTCGAAGCCTATTTGCAGATTCCGAAGCCAACGACTGTGCACCGTTTGGGAGGCGGCATTGGTAGTGGCGGCGGGATTTCCGCGTTTCAGGCGCTGGTGGAAGCCTATGGTGCGAGCGGGCACGAAGAAAATGTTCGCAAAGTCGTGCTGAGTCGGTTGGATCCGAGGTTACAAAAGAAAGTAGAAACAGATTCTGCCGGAAACTTGATCCTGCATCTTGGTGAGCTCGACGGAAAGTCATCGCACATCGCGTTTGTGGCGCACATGGACGAAATCGGCTACGAGGTAAAGAAAATCGAAGACGATGGCCGGCTTTTAGTGTCCGTGTTGGGCGGTGGCTACGCGGAGTATTTTCTAGGGCACGTCGTCCTCATTCACAAAAGCGACGGAACCGCAACCGGCGGCGTGCTCGAACTTCCTCCAGGCTGGGAACAACCCGGATTCGAATGGCCGCACGGGCCACGTTCGTTGGACGAATCCGTCCACGTCTATGTGGGCACGCGTTCTGCAGAGGAGAGTCAGAAACTAGGGGTCAAAGCCGGAGATTGGATCACCATTCCCAAAGAATACCGCCCGTTGCTGGGCAAACGCGCCAACGCGCGCAGCTTCGATGATCGCGTCGGCTGCGCCGCGCTTGTCGAAGCCGTGAATGCCCCTTGGACCGGATCTTCCCGGCCGCGACGTCACCTTTATTTGGTCCACGGAAGAAGAAGTCGGCCTGAAAGGCGCAGCGGCGGCCGCCGAGCGCATGGCCAAAGAAGGCCGCACACCCGATTTCGTTTTCGCCATCGATACGTTTGTCAGTTCGGACTCGCCGCTCGAATCCACGCGTTTTGCCGGCGCCGAGATCGGCAAAGGATTCGTCATTCGCGCCGTGGATAATTCGAACATCACGCCGCGCGAATACGTGGACCGCGTCGTCAAACTCGCGCGCGAAAACAACATCCCCGCGCAATTCGGCGTGACCGGCGGCGGCAACGACGGCGCAGTCTTCGCGCGCTACGGCTCGGTGAATATCCCACTCGGCTGGCCGCTTCGCTATTCCCATTCCCCGGGCGAAGTTATTGACACACGTGACCTCGACGCGCTCTCGAAGATCATCGCGGTGCTGGCCAAGAGCTGGTAGCGGCTTGATTCCGAGGTTGATGGCAAGGGGAGCGAGACCGGGTAATTTAGGGGTTAAGTTGTTCTGTTTCATGGGTTTGGGAGTGTTTTTGCGGGATTTGCTGCTGGCCGCGCGGGGAAAAAATAAAGCCGCAAACTAGCTTGCAGCGCAAGCTAGTTTGCAATGCAAAGTACTTGGCATGGCGAATTACCTTTCATTTTGAGCGGTAACGGGCTGCAATCCGCTCAATCGAGACTTACGCCGCTTATAGCTTGGATTTCGTTTCCAGAAAATCGGCATAGCGCGCAGCAATCACGGTCCAAGAGAAAAAGCGGTGCTGTGCGATCCAGCTCCGCCGCGCCAAGTCAGCACGATAATGCTGGTCCTCAAGAACGTGAAGCAGCACCTCTCCCAGATCACCCTTCTTTTGCGGCGTGTAAAACGCTACGCCCGCATCCTTGATCAGCGAAGAAGTTTCCGGCCCTTCGGCGGCAATCACCGGCAGGCCGCACGCGATTCCCGCGATCGCGCTGCTACGCCGCGTGGAAATCGGCCCGCGCACAAACAGCAGCACGTCGCAATTCGACATGGTTCTCACCACATCTTCATCGGAAAGCAAGCCCAACACTCGAATCTCCACGGGAGCGCCGTCCAGCCGTTTGCGGAATTCGCTTTCCGCATCTTCCGAATGGCGGCCGAAAACAGTCAACTTTAGATTTTTCAGGCGCGAAGCAGCGAAGCGAACGGCGCGGGTGATGTCGTCGACTTCCCGTTGCAGGAAGTCTCCGCCGGTGACACTGAAAACCGCTATGTTCAACTTCCCATCGCTCGCGACCCTCTTTCGGGAAGCAGCCTGTCCTGCTACGGGAAGATTCGCCCCCACGGGAATGAAAACGGAGTGCGTGTAATGAGGCTGCATCCAGGTAAGCTTTTCCATCGGAACGGTGAAGACGGCAACTTCGCAGGCGTTCATGGCTTGCCGCATGGCGTGCAGTTGCGCGCTGTGGCGCAGCCGATCAATCAAACGCGGTCCGGTGAATGGCTCGACGTCGTGATAGACAACGGCAATGCGCGCTCCAACTCTGTTCAGAGTGCGCAGCACGCGCGAAATCCGCAGCGGAAATCCGCGCGCCGACCATGCCAACGCGGTGTATTGCACCAGGACCCATGAGTCTTTCCACGCCCTCGCATGCCGCCGGAGCGAGCGCAAAGCGCGGCGCCATCCGCGTTTCTCCCAGGCGACTCGTTCAATTGCCAGGCTGATTCCCCGCCCGCGAAGCGCCTCACCGAGATGGTTGCAATACTCTTCCACGCCGTCCGTGGGTTTGTCGGCTCGCCCCAGAAGGGCAATGGCGCCTTGCCGTATCATTCGCGGGCGCTCATTTTTCGACGAGGTAGCTTCCGATGACCAGCGCGTCCATCCCCGAGCTAAAGAACGTGCGAATCGCATCGGTCGGCGTATGCACGATGGCTTCGCCTCGCAAATTAAAGGAGGTGTTCATCACCACCGGCACTCCGGTGCGCTTTCCAAACTCATCAATCAGCCGCCAATAGCACGGATTGATTTCTTTCTCCACCGTTTGCGGGCGCGCGCTGCCGTCCACGTGCGTCACCGCGGGAATCACGGCGCGTTTTTCCGGCCGCACTTGTGCCGTCAAAATCATGAACGGCGAATCCGTCGCGCTCTCCAGATACTCGCCCGCCGCCTCCTTTTTTAGAGAAGGCGCAAACGGTCGCCACCATTCCCGGAATTTCACGGCATTGTTCACCTTGGCGTTCATTTCCGGGTCGCGCGGATCCGCCAGAATCGACCGGCTCCCCAGCGCGCGCGGTCCGAACTCCATTCGCCCTTGAA
>QHYL01000251.1 GCA_003224105.1 Acidobacteriota bacterium
CGACGATGCGTTGCGGACGCTTGCTGTCGTCCGCAATCGCGCGCGGAATACTATTTGGGTCGCTTCCCAGCGCGTCGCGTTTGCGCGCGCCTTTTGTCGCGCTCTCCGGCGGCATTTCAGGCTCTTTCATGAGAGCGGGTGCGTTGGGATTTTCCGCCGCTGATTGCGACGCAGATCCAGAATTAGCGGTCGCGTCCTGTCCGTCGGAACGCCCGCTCTGCGTTTGCGAAGATTGCACCCCTTTATCCGCGGGTGGTGCGGCATCAGCAGCATTCGCGCGCCGTTGTTCCTGCCGCTCTTGCGCTTGGGCGCGCCTTTCGGCCTGCTTCTCCGCTTGCTTGGGCTGCGGATATTCCTCAATCAACTTCGAGGTGGGCATTCGCAGCGTAGGATAATCCTGCAGCCGAGCCTCTACCGCCTTGTCGTCAATGGAATTGGGATTGAGCTGCTGCTCAATCCACTTTGCCAGCCCCACTTGCTTGACGCGTTCGATGTCGCCGGGCCGCGGGCCGTAAGCCAACCGGTTCAGCGCGTGCAAAATCGCTTCGTCCGCGCTGAGCTCCGTAATTGGCAATCCCTTGAGCGCGGCATCCTGTTTCGGCTTTTTGTCTTTGGCGGGGGCTTCCGGCGCGGCGGCTACTGGTAAGGGGAAACCCACTCCCAGCGGAACGCAAGCGACGGAAAGAATCACAGCGAGGAACGATTTGGCAGTTTGCTGCGAAAATCTAAAGAAAAAGCGGATTCCTCGCTGCGCTCGGAATGACGATGAATAGGAATCTTCACTGGAAATGGAGCGAGACGGAGACGCAGCATCGGAAGAGCGAAAACGAAAGCCGGGTACGCGGAACTTCTGAAGCCTCATTGCTGTCTCCTGCCCATGCCGCCGTTCGGCGGCTACAAGGATTCGAGGCAAACTTCCAGCAGGACTGGTCTCTCTAGAATAACCCTCCACCGGCGAAAAAGTTCCGGAACCTCGGCAGAAAATGTCGAATTATCATGCCGTGCAATCCACTGAAACTGTCATCCCCTCGCGTGAAAAGAAAATGAGAAGAAACGGTTTATTCGCGCGGCGTGTGGGTTTCAGCGCTCGTTCACGCAACGCCCGACGCCACTGCCTCTCGTCTTGCTGGCAGAAGCGCTAACAAGACGCTTCCGATCACAATGAAAAAGACCACATCCATAAAGTCCCTGTGGACGCCGTGAATCCGGGCTTCTACGGTTTGAATAGCCATCACCACACCGTGAGAGATATTCCACCAAGCCGCTAGAGCAATCATCGAGCGATGCTCAGATGGTCTCCTTGCGGCCATGAGTAAAAAGACCCCGGCGGGAATAAAGAAGCTCAGAAACATCGGGTTGCACTCGTTCTTCCGCACCAAAAGCCAGCTGGAATGCCGCAGATCCATATATAGAAAATAAATTAGTGCCAGATTGAGCAGCCCCACGACCACCAGGACGATCTGTGTTAGGCGTTCTCTTTTCACATTGACCTCAATTTGAGCGAATTTTGTTTGCGCGCGCAGCAGCGGCTCACGCAGAGGATTCACAAACTAGCGCACCGGAAAGCAAAAAGCAAAACCTGCAATGCCGCTGCTGATCCATCGCCTGCAGATACTCAAACCACAGTCAACTGTCGTGAACAGGCGTTCTCGCAAGTAACCCGGTTACTTGTGATAACGCGATTTATCGTCAACTACCCGATAGGCAGCCCAGTTTCCGGATTGCCGACCATACACTCAGAGCCGCCGCTAAAGCACTGCGGGTTTCGAGTGTTAAACTGCCGGCGTGGCAAATCCTGACAAGTCGAATGGCTACGAAGAAATCGCGGCGATCTTCATATCTGGGCGCGGGCGGAACCATTCAGGCGTCGGAGCCTCAGTTGTGACTGACTGGTCCCAGAAGCTTCCGGACCGTGCAACAGTCCTCGACTTGGGATGCGGGAACGGCGTGCCGATTTCGCAAGCTTTGATCGAACGCGGGTTCAATATATACGGAGTGGACGCCTCAGCCAGGATGGTTGCAGCGTTCCGAGCCCGCTTTCCAACGGTTCCTGTTGAGTGTGCCGCTGTAGAGGATTCGGACTTCTTCGGCCGAACTTTTGATGGTGTGGTCGCCTGGGGCCTTTTCTTTCTGCTGGACGGGGAAGTGCAAAGCAGATTGATCGCGAAAGTCGCCGCCGTCCTGCCAAGCGGTGGCAGATTGCTGTTCACTTCTCCGAGTCAAAGCTGTTCCTGGGCCGATGCCATGACCGGGCGAACGTCAATCTCATTGGGGTACGAGGCATACCGAAAAGCGCTAGAAGCCGAAGGCATGTCGCTGGTTGGCACGCGGCTTGATGAAGGCGAGAACCACTACTACTTCGCACAGAAGACATAGTTTTGGAGAGCCGACCAAACTCCCGTAGAGTCGCATCCTGGCGTTTCTTGTCGGGTCAGGCGCTACCTGGAAGTTGAGACGGGTGGACGTGGTGGAACTACAATGATCTGGCCGGGCGAAACGGAAGCGGGCTCTGCGGGACGCAACCATGCTCAGGGATAGCCTGGCGGACGTATCGATGCCTTGAAAATCAGCGCCTGAAGCGCGAAACATTCACTAACGGAAAGCGCCTTCTTTCCATTCCAGGCTGAACCAACACCCTTCGCGTTTTTATATCTTGTGCCCCCAACGTTTAGGCACCGGGCTAAACTATGCCCGCGATGGGCGGTCAGTCAAAGGTTGCAGGAGCGATTCCGATGAAGCCTAAGAGGAAAACTCGGAGGACAGCGAGAAGAGCGGGACACGATAGTACGCGCGCAGAACTTCGGCCCATTGGGTTGATCCGATCCAGCATCAGGCAACGCAGCGAAGCGCCCAAACAAGGCACAGAGGGGGCACCCGACGCATGGCTTGAAGTGAACCCGGCGGTAGCTGAGGGCCTTGATGGACTCGCGGCAGGCGACGACATCATCGTTGTGACTTGGCTGCATCGGGCGCACCGCGATGTCCTGAAGGTTCACCCGCGCTCAGACCGGAGCATGCCACTTACGGGCGTATTCGCCACGCGATCTCCTGACCGGCCAAATCCGCTGGGACTTCACCCGGTCACCCGCGAGGTAAGCCAAAGCCGCCTGCGGATCGGCCCGATTGAAGCCATCGATGGAACGCCCGTTGTCGACATCAAACCGGTGCTTTGCAGCGTACAAAGGGCCTAATGTTTCATCGGGACTCAGCCGGTGGGGCCCAAGCAATTCGAGAGCTCAATACGCTTTTAAGCCTCTTCAATGTGGCGTACGCAGAATTCCGCTGCGGTGTGTCCAGGTTCAAAGAACCATTGCGCCATGAGAGTTCACTCTCCTTTCGGTTCAGCTGAGTTCGTTCAACAGGTTCTCCCAGGACTCTCGCTCGCGGGCGGCGCTGACCAGTGGCTGCAACCTTGCGACGGATTGCTGGAGCTCTCGATAAAACCCGCCGCCGGATTCCGCGCGCAGTAACTGCTCCCGAAGGGCAACGCTATGGCCGGCGGGAAAGTATCCCGGATAGTCTGCGCCCAGGATACCCACCGAGCCCGGTATGAGCGACGAAATGACTGGCGTTCCGACAGCGATGGCCTCGCTGACAACGTTCGCGCCGCCCTCCAGATGCGACGTGAGCACCAGCATTTGGGAACGAGACAATAGATCAATCGCAGCGTCGTGCGCTAGAGGTCCCAGCCACTGGTAGCGCGGATTTGTTCGCTGCTCCGCTTCCACTTGCCCGGCAAAATCCGGATCGAGCACGGCTCCCGCATGTTTCACCTGGATCCTGGAAGATGCCGGCAAGTCACGTATGGCAAAGGCCGTTCGGAGCGGATCCTTGACCGATCGCAGGTGCGCCAGGATGCAAACCTGGAAACAGTTCTCTTCGCGCCGTGGCGATGGGGAGAGGCGCTCGAAAGACTGGTAGATGACGCGCACTTTTGGCCGGATGTCTTGAGGAACCACTTCGGCTCCGAGCGCTTGCAAGACAACGATCCTAGACGCGAACTCCAGCGAACGCTTCGCTTCCACGCTGTTTTCCAAGTCCCTATAGAGGTCGGTGCCGGTCAGAGCGACGACGAGCGGAGCGCGCGGATGCTCCTGCCGGAAACGTTGGATCGCAGGAAAGCTGCGCCGTGCGTGAAGCGCGATCAGCAGATCACATTCTTCCCCGTCCCAACTTTTCTGGACGCTGACCTGGTTCCTCAGATCGCTGAGCAAGCCTGCCCAGCGATCTGCGGTGGTCCGGTTTCCTGTATGGACCTGCGTGGGAGCAGGAGTAACTAGCGCGATCTTCACTCGTTCATGTTACGCCCGGCAGGTGCGGAATCCCGCCCAAACGTCGCGGCGATCCGGAGTATAGAAGTTCCGCCAGGTATTGCGCAGCAAGCGCGGCTGAGTAGGCCAAGCGCCGCCGCGCAGCACCTTGTGAGTGCCAAACCACGGCTGAGAGTACTCGCGGTAGGGATCGATCTCGAACCCCGGGTATGGGCCGAAGTCACTCGCGGTCCATTCCCAAACGTTGCCTATCATCTGACGGCAGCCAAAAGCGCTGTCGCCTGCGGAGAGTGCGTTGACATCCACGGCGCCCATGGCCCGCCAGCCCAAGTTGGCGCGCTGCGATTCAGGCGCTTCATCGCCCCAGGGAAAGCGTCGCTTTCCTTGGGCAAGTTCCTTTCCAAATTGCGCTGGTTCGGCTGACGCCGCCACTTCCCATTCAAGCTCGGTTGGCAATCTGCGTCCCGCCCAATGGCAGTAGGCTTCGGCCTCCCACCAGTTGACATGAACGACGGGGCGATGCGGCTCCAGCGGCACCCAATGATCAAAATTGCGCCGCAGCCAACGGCCCGCAGCCTCGCGCTTCCAATACACGGGATGCTCAGCGCCAACATTTTCGCGCCAGTTCCACCCAGTTTCGCTCCAGAATTCTCTCCGGCGGTAGCCTTCCCCCTCGACAAACTCGGCGAATTCGTTTTGTGTAACCGGTGCGCGAGCGATGACAAAGGGACGCACTTCGACGGGATGCGCCCACTTTTCGTTGTCGAAGACAAACGGCTCCTGTTGAAGAGCCCCGAGCAGAAACGGTCCTCCCGGAATCTCCACGTCCCCGCGCAGCGGTCCAGTTTCGCCAGGTCTCGCCGGGTCCAGCCCGGAAAAAACCGGCGAACTCCAGCCATGAGTCTGACGTGTGTACGTGAAGGCCTCCGTGTGCATGTCCTCGTGGAACACGCCCAGTTTAATGAAATAGCGTTCCTTTTCGGTGAGTTTTCCCCGTTCGACGCGCTCCAGCACACGGTCGCGCACGGCCATCATGTAAGCCATTGTGTCGCTGCGCGAAGGCAGCGGCAGACTCCAACGGCTGTCATGTGAGATGGCGGCTGAATCGTAGAGCGAGTCCCCATCAGCCCGGACCGGCGCCTGGCCGCTTGCATGCCGCAGGGCCCATTTTTCCTGGAACCACGTGACATGCCCGATTTCCCAGAGGAGTGGATTTACAATCCGCAGCTGCGGCCCCATCAGTTGTTCGTCCGACAGGTCCGCCACCACTTCCAGCGTCTTTTGTCTAGCGTCGCGCACCCACGCGGCGAGATCCGCGTCGCGCTTCACCGAACTATCGGCCGCAGCTTGTTGGGGAGTTGCCATGCGTCACCTTTTCAACACTGCGCCGGAGAAGAAATGCTAACCAAGCAAGAGGCCTCCGGCAACGGCGGTCGCCCAAACGGCCGCCGCTACCAGCAGCGCAACCTTCCAGTGGCTTTGCCGCGCAATCACCAGCAACGATGCGAGATTGATCGCCGGACCGGCGATCAATACGGCCAGGGCAGCGCCAGCGGAAACGCCGCCGGCCAGGAGTGACAGGGCCAAAGGGATCTCGAAAAAGGAGGGCATGGTAAGCAGCAGCGCTCCCGTCGCCGCCACCAACACGATCAGCGTTTGCGATCCGCGGGATGCGAGTGTTTCGATCGGGATGCGGTTCGCAATCACCATGGACACCCAGATGCCCAACAGGATCCAAGGTACTGTCCGGAGGGTGATATGCGCCAGCGAGCGAAAATATCTGCTGAGAATGCCAGGCACGCTGTCTTCCGTTTCCGCGAATTCCTCTACAGCAGCCGCGCGCACAGGCACTGGTCCGGCAACTCGCGCCACCAACTCCGAAAGCACGACTACCAGAAGCAAAGCCAAGACCAAACGCGTCCCGGCGACAGCCAGTGGAAATATCATGAACGTGAATGCAAGGGTGGCGGGGTTCAAAGACGGAGCAGCCAGCGTGAACGCCAGGGACGGCCCCAGGCGCTGGCTCCTGCGATACACCGCGGGAAACATCGGCGCCACGCAGCAAGAACACAACATTAACGGAGCGCCCGCCGCCGCGGCCGCGAGCTGCGGTTTCATCTCGCCCTGTCCGAAGAGAGTGGCCAACCTGCGGGGCGAAATCGTTGCGTGCACCGCGGCGCTAATGAGTATGCCGAACGCCAATGCGGGCCAGATGATTTTGAGGTACGCCAACGTTTGCGCACCCGTTGCGAAGAGTTCCGATCCGGCGGGACGATGAAGGGCTTCGGGGTGTAACCCGAGCGAGCCTGTCGCGCGCAATCTGGTGATTCGCTTCAGCCCGCCTTGCGCTTTGTAGCCGATCAGCCCGGCGGTCAGCCCCGCGAGCAACAGAATCGAAACAACAGTGCGAAGACTGATGCGGCGTGAACCGGCGACTGCGGCGGCGGGGATACTTTCTGCCATGACGTTCCTCGATGCTACGGGGCTGCGGGAACGGCAAGAATACAATACCGGCAGCAGAAAACAAACGATTCAAAATGCGAGAGCCATAAGCAGAGGTTCAGTTTTTGCTTTTTCAGTCCTGCGAGCCGGCCGCAGCCTGTTACTCGCTGATGTCGAAATCCACGGTGCGGTTAGGCGCATTGTTCTTGGCGGAATCCACCGCCTGCAGCACCAGGCGGTAGGCGCCCGGTTTCAGATCGTCCACTTTGACTTTCATCCCGACGGGAATCACCGGATTACCTTTCTGGATGAAATCGTCGGCGCGCACCGCTCCCGTGGAGAAAATCTTATTGTTGGTGGTGCGCTCGAGAATTGTGTAGCCCATGGCTACGACTGGCGGCGCGTCTGAAGTCAACAGCGGCTCATAAATCTCGCTGTACACCACGACGTTATCCGTATGCTTGAAGCGGTTCGTGGCCGAAGGAGCGATCCGCATGCCCTTCACCACCAGCGGCGTGCGGTCTTCGAGCAGCACCGAGTCCAGGCTCTCGGGAATATCATTCAGCTTTTGCGCGGAGTTCGACAGCGCCACTCCGCCCAGGCTGAAATGTTTGCCGTCGTATGTGTCAATCGAGAGTGGCGATTCAAACTTGCCGAACGCGTCGCCGCCGGCGCTCAACACCACCGTGAGCTTGTAATCTCCCGGCGCCGCGTCGAATTGGTTTTCGTAATGATAGGGCGACTTCGTGAAATCTTTCCATTCGTCCTTTTCCAAGTCCATATTCACCGTGTCGCTGAACTTCGCGCCGATGCTGCCGTCGTTACGGTAGGCGATGCCCAGCACGTTCAAGCTGGCGTGATACTTCCCTTTTTCCTTGTTGAATTGGAACGAATCCGAAGGAATTTCCATCGCCAGATTCACGCGCGCGGTGTTCGGCGCGGTGTAAAAGAAGGGAGCTTCCAGCACGCCGTGGATCGAACCCGGCTGCGAGCCGGCCGCGTGCGCCTCGAGTTGCTTTTCGAGCGGCTTGCCTTCGAGCACGTTCGTGGTTCGAACGTTGCAGTAGCCGCTGCGCGAACGCACGTTGAGCCCGCCATGGTTCATTTTCACCTTGAGCGTGTGGCAACTTCCTTCCGGAGACTCTCCGGGTGCGTATCCCAGAATGTAAAATTCATTTTGCTCGCGCCCGATTTTCTCGAGCCCTCCGAGCAGATCGTTGGTGTTAAAAATGGCGAAGCCGCCGGTTCCTTCCGCCAAAGCAGCGAGGATCTGCTGATTGGTGGACGCAGAAGGCGGAAAAGTCGGCACGATGGTCCGCGGCTGGCCGTAAGTGGAATTGTAGAGATTCGAAGTCGGCATTCCGCCGCCCCGCGTCCCACCACCCGTGCCACCTCCGCGCGTCCCGCCGCCACCTGTGCCACCTCCGCGTGTCCCGCCGCCGGTCCCTCCGCCCGTACCACCTTTTCCTCCACCACCCGTTCCGCCGGTGCCGCCACCTGTTCCGCCGCGGCCACCACCGCCAGTTCCACCGCCGCCCGTCCCTCCTCCTCCGCCACCGGGCCGGCCACCGCCACCGCCGCCCGTACCACCGCCGCCGCCACCGGGTCGCTGAGGATCTGGAATGGCCACAGCGGGGTAAGCAGCAAGGACGAGTCTGGGATGTGCAAAGGATTGCCGAGGCGGCTTTCGATTTGAAACGGCGAGAGACTCTGCTGCACCGGAAGCCGGCTTTCGAAGAGAAGCGGCGACAGAATCCGCGCTCCCAGGAATCGCACGGTTCAGAGAAGCGCCGCCGGGGGCCGTGGCGAGAAGGCCTCGCGAATCTACCGCGTAGATGGCTACGTTAGATTTGTTGCAGGCGTCGATCGTGGCCGTGAGTTCGGATTGATTTTCAGTGGTCAGCGGAAAACCGCCGGAGAACAAAATCATCATCTTGCGCCCGGGAATGGTGCGCAGATTTTTCGCCAGGCTGCGTACGGCAAGGAGCATGGTGCGCGCGCCAAAGTCCGCGGCGGCGTTTCCGAGCGAAGACATGCCAATCGTTGGCATGGTGTTGGAGGCCACGGTGACATCCGGGGGCGGCGCGTTCGGATCCACCGCGGAACTCTTGATGCCGGAGACTGCCGCGCGCAGCAAGACCGAGCTTGCCGTGAAATTCTGCACGATGCGCAGCGATCCGCCAAAATCCACCACAGCCATCAGGCGGTCTGGCCCTGCATTGGCCTCAATAAATTTTTGAGCCGCGCCTCGCGCCTGGATTTGATCGGGAGCGGCCATGGTGGAATTGTCGAAGAACAGGATCAGGTAATGACGCTGGCCGTTGGGCTGCGTGACTGCCTCAGCGCCGGAAGAAAAACTCGAAATCGGCTGCTCTTTGTTGTCCTCGTAGACTTTGAAATCATTCTGCGGCAGGTCGCGTATGTAGTTGCCCTTTTTGTCGGTCACCACGGCATCGACGAGCACGAGTTTTGCTTCCTTTTTGATGACCGCCACGGCCTGCTGGTCGGCGGGAGCGGATGCCTGCGGAGGCGGGGGAGCAGGCTGCTGTTGCGCGCGCACCGAATGAACACCACCGAACAATCCGTAGAGCAAGGCCGCAGTCGTTGTCACGGCTAACCGTGTCCTCATCAGGTTGCGACGTGTAATCATGTAAACCTCCCCACCAAACTGTCCCAAATTCTTCCAGGCAAATTAATTCGGAATTACCACGGCGCCGTTGCGCGCGGCCATTTGCGCGCCCTCGGCATCGCGGACCACCAACCTGACCAGGTAAGTGCCGGGCTTGACGTCGAAACTGGATTTCACGGTAAGCCCGGAGTGGCTGAGGCGCTCATAGGTCGTATCACGCAACTTCATGTCGATGATTTTCTCGACGCCGGTAACGTACTGCCCGTTCTCGTCAAAAATTCCTGTCACGATGGTCAATCGGTCGTTGTTGCGGCCCAGCGCTTTGCGGAAGCGGACGCTTTTGACATCCAAGTGAGTGAGCACCGAGAGACGAGCCTCCGCCTGGTCGTTCTTGAAATACTGGGTCTGCAAGTCCACGGGAATATCGAGAATCTCCTCCTGCGAGAACAAGGCTTCCTGGATTTCTTCCTTGGTGATCTGCGCGGGATCGGACGCGGAACGCGGCGCGAAATAACCGTGGCGCGCCTGAACGTTGAATTTTTCTTTTGTGGTGAGCCCGACCTTCAGCGTATGAAACCGCCCATCGAACTTCAGGTTCTGCGGCGAAAAGCCGAGCACGTAAGAAACTTCAGGCGCAGCGCCGGCTTCACGCATGGCGGCGTCAACGTCATTGCGATTGTGATAGAACTTGCCGCCGGTGCCATCCGCAAACTCCGCCAAGACATCTTCCTGAGCGCTCTGCGCGGCGACGCGATAAGTTGATTTGTAACCCGCGGTGCGAAGGGAGTCTCTGGGCGGGTTGGCGATGTCGCCCATCACGTCGGGAACATAGAGGCCTCGCGCATCAATGGTATTGATCACGACGTTGGCCCGCGTGGCGCGATCCACCAGGTCCGAAGCGTCGTTTTGAAGCTTGCTCATGATGAATCCCGGTGAAACCAAAACGATGACACGCTGTCCGGGCAAGCTCGTCATGCGCCGGAGGATGGCTTCCAGATGACGATAGGCATATTCCGTCTCGCTGTCACCCTCGGAAACGACGCGCTGCGCCATCATTTGCGCCTGGCCCTGCGCCGCGGCCTGCATCCTGGTGTCTCCATTGAAAGCGCACTGGATTGTGTCTTCCGTCGCCACGGCGAGAGCCTGCGTGTCGTTCTTGTTGGCGATTAAGTCCGCCTGGTAATAGGAGATGTCCGGGCAGTCGGTAGCATCGTGGTGCGACAGGGGACGCGGCACGATTCCCAAGAGAGCTCTTTCCAGCAAGGAATGATCATCCGTAAAATCCTGAGTGAGCTGACCGGATGTGGTGTTCATCGAAACGCGATCGCTCGGCGCCAGCGCGCTAAAGAACCGCGTCGCGGAATCGCGCACGAAAACGGCATCTTGCATGGACATGTGCATGTCATCGAAAACCATGGAGACAAATCGCTGAGGGAGGGCCGCCGCCTTGACGGACGCGGGATCGGCGTCTGATGAACCCACGGGCTCGGGAGTAGTTGTCAGAGGCACGGTGTGGGTTCGCGGGTTCTCGATGGCGAAAGAAGTGATGGCTTGAAGCTTGCGGCCGTCGTAGAGCTGGAAATCCTCTTTTTTCAGGTTGGGGACGACTTTGCCGTGCGAGTCCCGTACGACAACGCGCACCAGCACATTGTTGACGCGCACTTTAAAGGTTGCGGGAGTGTCTTGCGTGGAAACTTCTTGCCCTTCACGCGCCGGAGTTTCCTGCGGGGACTTGGTGGGAGAATCCGGACTCGTGGCAGGAGGGTTAGCGGGTGGCGGAAGGTTCTGCGGAGGCGGATCTTGCGCAAAGAGCGACCCGGTGGGGGCTGCAAGGGACAAGAAACAGCAGGCCAGAAAAGCCGGAAGGATATGCTTCGATCCCAGTGATGAAATTGAGCGGAACATCCAGGCCCTTCTGAAAACCGCGTCCTCAGTTCAGGCTTCGTCGCAGGGCAGACGGCGCTTGGGCTACCACCAAACAAGCGGTGGGACGACTATACGCTCCGCCTAATTTTTGTGCAATTGGGCTTTGCCCGATAGGCGGTCAGCGTCCAGACGTCCTGGGCTTCCATTCTTGGCGACTCCTCGGCGCTTTTTTTATCTTGGGGACACGCTCACCCAGTGGAGGGCCGTGATTCCAGCCGGATCCCCACCACGGCTAATCACCAAATTCCCTTCGTCAAATCCCCACACGCTGGATACGGTAGCTTCGTCCGTGAAACGGCCCACGGTGCCTTTCACAGGTTGCCAATGGCCTGAGCCCGCCTTCTCGTCTACAGCCAAGGTATACATGCCTCCTTTTCCATTATCGGCTCCCAGGCTGGCAAGCCCGCCGTACATCTCATGCGGCCCTATGACGGCAAAGGTTATAACCTCTAGACCTTCCGGTCTAGAGACATCGTAAATTTGAGGAGCCTCCGCTTTGTAAGGGAGTTCGATCAGCATATTTGCAGGGTTGCTGTATACAAAGACTGCTTCGCTAGTACACCGTATGTGCGAAGCCTCGTCCGCCTGCATCTTTGGAGGGAACACAGATCCCGGTACAAAGCTGGCAGTCTCCCCCTTTTTGAGGTCGAAACGCCGCAGTACATTGCCAGCTAAACGCTCGCGCTTGACGGTGTCCCACATCATCCCGCCGAAGGCCCAAATCGAGCCATCGGGTGCTTCGCAGACGTCGCGGGGATGAAAGTTTCCAGTCTGAACTACATTAGTCACCTGGCCGTTCGAATTCGCGAATGCGATGAAAAAAGCCCGCGTGCCGTCGGCTTTATCGGCCTCGCCTGACGCAAGAACCCCGCCATGATGACTGAGTGCAGCAGATGTAATGACAACCCTTTGCGAACCCGGAAACCAGAAGGAAACCTCGGCTGACTTGGAACCATTTCTCCCTAGCAAGATAACGTTCGGCGTGCCTGGCGAGAAGCTCTCCGTCTTTGTGCTAATCAAATAGCCGTCACTCCAATAAGGAATAGGGCCATCATAAAAAAAAGCTTCCCTGCCGAAAAGCACTCGACTATGTGTTTCGCCAAGAGCTGGTTCCGGGCTGACGTGAGTTGCGGCAATAGTTCGTTCCTGTGCCAGAACGACAAGTCCACAAAGATTTAGTGCTAGCGCGGCTGCCAAGCAGCCCAGGTGTCGGGCGTGCACTGGAAGGTGTGCCGTCGAACTGCTGTCCTGGTTCCCAAAAACGACTGGTTGTTGTTTTTAGCTAGCATGTTTCACTTGCCTAACACCCACAAGGGACAACGGCAAGCGCAATGTCCTAACTGCAGTTTACGCAAGGGTCGCAGCGCTGCTCCAAGTACTCGCAGCCATTACACGCATCGCCTGCTATGGCGTAACCACTACAGTCAACATCTCCTCCGGAATAAAACCATCCATGGTATCCACCGCCGCAGTTCCCGCCCCCACAATAATTATATTGATAAATCATATATTGGCCGTAGCAGGGGCAAGCCTGAGGTTGTGGTGTAGTGCGGGCGCCACTGAGTAACGTCTTCTTCGGGCAACCCTCACGATAAACCAAGCCCTGGAAATGCGGGACCGATCCTTGCTGGTGCAGGCGCGCAAGCTGTGGGCTTAGTACCCGAGCGAATTTTGCATCCGGAGGAAGGCCCGAGAAGATCGTGGGGATCCACTCGCCGGAAGAATTAATGTACAGGCATGTATCTGGGGCGGCTTGCGCTGAGGCTACAATGATTATTGTCACACAGCAAATTGCCAGGGCAGAAAGACCAAGTATTCCGTTCGTCGTGAGATTCGACGGCATTCCTCCCCCCTTCGTGATTAATTTCGTCTTTTTTCGCCGTAATATTCAGGACGCGGTGAGGGCACTATGGGGAGGCCACAAAACGACCAAGAGCACTCCTAACATTCTCTTGCTCCCCTGTCAAGCGAAAAACATCTATTACCTTAGAAATGCTTCGGCGTCAGTTAGTGCACTACGTTACATGCGAAACCGGGATTCAAGTTGGGAATAGGGCTCACCGACCCGAGCTCGATAAGCGCTAAAAGTCCAGACGCCTTGGGCTTCGACATGGCACAAGACGTAGCGGTCGCCGTCGGCGGTCAAGACGCGGAAGTAGGTTTCGCCGGGCGAGTACCAGCGGTCCTCGATGGCCGCGACCTCCAGAGTGCGGTCGCCCAGGTGCAAGCGCAGCGGGCGCTCATCGGCTTTGAAGCCCGAATAGGTTTCTACACGCACGGGCTGATCAGACATAGCGTGGCCCCTGCACAACTATGCCAAATGTAATGTCGCGCGAACCACAAGAAAAGCGGCGGTCCTTCGCAAGACGCTCAGGGTGAACCACTCGACATAAAGCGACTATCGGACGGCCTCACAAGGCGGACGGCCTCGGAAGATTGTCCCTACACCGCCGGCTTGCGGCTTTCTGCGAGTTCGGCGTTCCAGGCGGCCCCGATAAAAATGATCACGGCCGAGAGTTCCATCCAGATGATTAAGCCGATGACCGCGGCTAGGCCGCCATAGACGACGCTATAGGGCACCCGCCGAACGTAGGCGCCGAACACAACGTCAGCAACCCACCAGAGCAGCGTCGCGACCGCAGCCCCTGGCAGGACGTTGCGCAAGCTGTCTTCGCGCGGACGTGCGAAGCGATAAATCATGGTGACCGCGGCCATGGCCAGCAGCATCGCCGCCAGCGGGAAAAAGACGTTCCACCAACCTTGCAGAACGGAATGTTTGCCGACTTCGTGCGCGATCCAATGACGCAGCGGTTTGCCGAGGATTCCGAGAATCGCGGCTCCGAGCAACGGAGCGAAAGTTATCAGCAGAAGCAGCAAGCCGCGAAGCTGGCGGTGAAGGAAGCCGGGCTTTTCTTTGTCGCCGTAGATGATGTGAATCCCTTCCATTACGAGCTTCATGACCTGCGAGCCGGCAAGCAGAGTGCCGGACCATCCAAGGAGAGCCACTTTCCAGGCTTCCGGGCCGCGGCTTACAAGAAACTCGGAAACGACGGTCTGGCTGCCGGGAGGAAGAAATTCCGTAAAATCCTGCACCAATTCGAGCAAACTGGCCTTGCCGCCGATGCGGGTGGCAGCCAAAGCTACTGCGATCAACAGCGCGGGGAAAAAAGCAAGGAAAAGATTAAAGGCGATGGCTTGCGCGATCATGCTGCAGCGCGGGAAAACCCGTGTGACCATGCTGTACCCGCGCTTCACGATTTGCCCGAAGGAAATCATAAGCGGGCATTATACCCGCGACGGTCTTTTAGCCCTCCGTTGTCAGCTTTCCGTGGGGACCGCAAAGTAACTTAGGGACGGAATGGTTCCTGCCGCCCCATCATTCTCTTTTTCCTCTAACGCCGGATGGCGAAAGCCGTTGAGTTTTCGCCAACTCTAGGGCGCGGATGGAAGAAAAGCGGCAGCAGGGCTGCCGCATTTTCATATGGTTTCGGCGCAGCGTGTTGCAGATTTTTTAGTTCGTCGCTTTGCCGGCGGCCAAGGCTTTCTGGATGAATTCCCAGACCTTCTTGTTGCTGAAGGGCTGCATGCGCTGCTGCATGTTCGCCGGCCAGTTGGGGCGGTCTTGGTACATTTTCCCAAGGCCGGCGGTGATTTGCGGATCGCCGCCGGTGAAGCCTTCCACGAGTTTCTTCCAGCGCGCGGCCAAGGCTTGCGCTTTCGCGCTTGCCGGATCTTCTCCGAGCACAGCTTCAACGTCACGGAAGAGGTCTGTCCATTCTTTCGTCCAGCGCTCCTGATTCTCCGGCGACCAAAGGTTTTTGCGCTCTTCGATTCTGGCTTGTGCCTCTTCGCTGTAATATTTTTTCGACCAGTCCATGTTGTCCTGCATTTCGATCACCTCGATGATTTTCTTCAAGATGGCAGAGTCCGGCCGATTTCCAGGCGCGGTGGCTTTTTCGGCTTCTTCGATGGCGCGAATGGCGCTATCCAGAAGCTGCCGCTTCTCCTCGAGCACTCGCCTCTGCATGCGCAGGGACTCGGACATGCCGTTCGTGCCCCGGTGGAACATCATCCGGATCTGCTTGAGAGGAATCCCCAGGAATTTGAGGGCCACGATTTGCTCCAGCCGTTCGAGATCGCGGAGGTAGTAAAGGCGGTAGCCCGCCTGCGTGCGGCTGGGCTTGAGCAGCCCCAGGCGGTCGTAATGGTGCAAAGCGCGCACGGTTACTCCCGCGAGTTGGGCAAATTCCCGGACGTGATAAAGCTGATTCACGTGCATTCCTCGTACGAGAAGCAGGATCAACCCTGACGTAACGTCAGAGTCAAGCGGAATTCTAGCCCCTGTCTAAGATTCTACACAAGCCCTTCTATTTCATGGGGTTAGAAGAACATTGTTGGAAGAATGAAGGAGACAATTGATCGCGCTGGGATCCTGCGAAGCGATGATTATCGGCCTACACTTCACGGAGGCCAAGCATCCGGCGCGGCGCGATTGGACTCTTTCTAACGGACACAGGGCACACAAGATTAGGACAAGTGTCACAGCACTTTGTGACGCGGGTCACTAGGGATGGTCAGGCGCGCTTCACCACGTGCCCAGCTTCTTCATACGCCCGTTTCTCCATATGAATGACAGGCAGCGCCTCGCCATTGTTCAGCGGGATGGAGATGGGTTTGACGTGCACATAGCCTTTGGCTCCAAAGAGTTTGGCTCCCGTCAGCGTTGCGCCCATTTCGTAGCGGCGGAAGCCTGCGGCGTGCGCCGCTTCTTCGCAAGCCTGAAGGATTCTGCTGCCAACGCCTTGCCGCGCCCAATGCGGGTGAATAAAGAAGGCGCGAATCTTGGCGGCGTCGCGCTGGGGATCTAGCAAAGCGTCCTCGCGGCCCGTCCAATGGTCGCTTCCGTAAAGCGTTTTGCGTTTGCTCCAGCCGCCGCAGCCGATGATCGTCCAACTCGATTTCGTGACGGCCGCTTGCGCATTCGGCTCTCCGTCGGACGGAGCCTCCGCGACGATATAAGTGCCGTCGGCAATCAAATGGCTGTCCACCCCAAAAACGGTTTGCAACGCACCTTCAATCTGCGCGGGAGTGTAGTCTTCGGTCTGCAAACCGCGCACGGAAGCCTCGATCAACTTCCGCAGAACCGGTACATCTTCCGGCGTCGCGAGCCGCAAACGAATCTGCGTTGTCGCTTTCATCCGCATCTCTGGAATACACCGCCGAATTTTACCGCTTCTCCTTCGCGTGCGGTACGATTCTCCTTCTTTGTCCTTACCATTTGAAATATCGTAGCCGTCGCAGACGCCAGCTGAGGGCTGCGGTTTCGGAGACGTTCCATGCTCTACATGGTGATCGAACGATTCAAGAACCGAGAGGCCGTACCGATTTACCGGCGCTTTCGGGAAAAAGGGCGGATGACTCCGCAAGGCCTCAATTATGTGGAAAGCTGGGTGGCGACCAATTTCGACCGCTGCTTTCAATTGATGGAGTGCGACGACGCGCGGCTCCTCGAAGAGTGGGCCGCCAACTGGAGAGACCTCGTGGAGTTTGAGTTTGTGCCGGTGCGAACTTCGAAAGAAGCGCTGGAGTTGATCGCGCCTAAACTGTAATCAAGCTTTGCCCAGAAAATGCTGGGCCTGGCGAAGGCGGGTAATCAGCGCGGCGAGTTTGGGGCGATCCAGCTCGCTGAGCGCCGTGAATTTCAATCCGAGTCCTGAGCCGGGATTGGCGTGACGCACTACGGCGTCGGCGCGGATTTGTCCTTCTGCAACAAGGAAATCCAAACGGGTCGCTGTGCCCGCGGGCCGAGGCTGCGGAGTCTCAATGAACAGCCCGCCCATGCTCATGTTGCGGACTAGCGAAACATCGTCGCGCCCCTGGCACTTCCAGCACACCCAAACGTCCCCCGGCGTGTGGACGCGAGTAGTGAATCTCGGCCAAAACCGCTATACTGGCCAGACTGAGAGTTAAGCGCCCGCATCCGGAAGGCCAGTCCGAAAACGCATGCCTGCGTCTTACAAAATCGATAGGGAGCGCCGGTTGGTTTTCAGCGCTGCTTCGGGCGTGTTTTCGGTTGCAGACGCACTTTCTCATCACGAAAAACTAAGCAACGACCCCGATTTCGACCCCAGTTTTTCTCAAATCGCCGATTTCACGCAAGTCACCCGTTTTGAGCTTTCGGCAGACGATATTCAACTATTGGCGCAAAACGGCCTCTTCTCTGCAAATTCCCGCCGCGCCCTCGTAGCCTCCAGTGAGGTTGCCTTCGGTCTCGCCCGGATGTACGGGACCCTGCGTGAACTCTCAGGAGAATCGGGCGTCCACGTTTTTCACACTCTGGACGAGGCTATGCAATGGGTTCTTGGGGATAACGCCGCCTCCTAGCGGCGGGAATGGCGCCCTCTCGACACCACCCGTTGCTTTGATGTAAGAATAGTCGTCCTCCTTCAAGGCCCCTCGAAAGGCAGATATGAGAGGCGATCTGAATCATCTTGCTGCTGCCGCGGTCATGCTTGTGTTTTGCGGTACCGCTGTACGAGCCCAGGATTCGCCGGAAAAAGCTTCGCAGGAAAAAGCTTCCCAGGAAAAAAGCGCCCAGGAACCGGAGAAAGACACGCCAGACCAATCGAGCGGGAAGTCCGACGCGTGGTACAACAAAGTCAACCCCGCGAGACTGTTCAAACACTATAAATCAGCCAACGACCAACTAGCCTCCGACGGGCACCTGGAGGACAAGTTGTCGAAGCAGCTGCGGATTCAAGGAGTTCTGGCGGCTGACCGGGAGTTGCAGGACGTGTGCTCCGATTTCAAAGACCTGCCCAACTGCGTAGCGGCGCTACGGCTGAGCGTCAGCCTGCCGGTGGAATTCGCCTGTCTGAAATGGAATGTGACAGGAGTGAAACCGAAGTCCGTTGCGGATTCGTGTGCGGGCCCTGCTCGCGGAAAAGCCATGCCGCTCGACCGAGCTCTCGACTTGTTAAAGCCGAACCTGGATGCGAAAACGGAGTCGCGTAACGCTTTGAAAAAAGCTCACGACGACATCAAAGATGCGAGCTCGTAGCCCTCGCTCTGTTTGAGCGGCAACGAGCTCACAATGGGAATCAGCTGAGGTTAACTAACGCGCCGGCGCTTGCAGCCAGCGCACGACTTTTTTCAACGGGGAGCCGCTCTTTTGTTTCTTGACCATAGGCGTCTGCAGCCATTGCACGACGCCCGCCAGATGCCCGCCGCTGCGTTCGTCTTCCGGGAGTGTCAGCGGGGCCGCAACGTAAGGAGTCGGATTCTGCGGTGACGTGACAGGAGCGCTTGCCACCGCTTCGCTCGCAATGGGCGCGCTTTCTTTGTCTCGCCCGCTCAATTCACTAGATAGCGATGGCGTTTCGGCCCGCCCCGGTCTTTCAAACGCGGCATAGGAGGTCGGTCGCTCCGGAGCCGGGCTGAACATGGAACCCGCCACCACACTTGGGGTTGGCTCATGGGCCGCCTCGTCCATTGTCTCGCGCGCGGTCTCGCTAATCTTAGAGCTCTCTTGCAATCCATCCGTCATCGAAAGCCGCAGCAACGCGCCCATTTGCTGCTGCGTGGTCCGCATGGCTCTGAGAATTTTCCCCGCGAACCACAGACCTGCAAACAAGAACGTAAATTGGGCCAAGAGGCTGCCCAGTTCGTACCAATTGCTTTGCATCCAATTTGCGATTTGATCCATGGTTGCACCTCTTGCTGGGTCACCTAGAACATATCGTTCCGAAGTGCGCGCGGAAACTGGCACAAAGACCAAGAATCGGCCAGCCGCTTCCCTGCCCTCGCGTTCCATGCAAATTTTGCACAGAAGGTCTCTTGACACCGCGGGAACAGTGTCTTAAGACTTACTCTCCGGCTGGAGCGGCGTCCCTTCTGCTCCCGGCTCCAGAAAGCCTCGCCCGCCCCGCGCATCTCACCCCAGGAGGCCGTTATGACAAGTCTTATTCCTCGCGATAATTTCTTCCAGGATCTGTTTGATTTCCGCAGGGATTTCGACCAGATCTTCAATCGCTTCTTGAGCTGGCCCTCGGCTCAGGAAGAAACCACGATGACGACGGCTGGATTCAGCCCCGCCATCGAGTCCTTCATTGACAAGGATGGAAAGAAGTTTCATTGCCAGGTGATGCTGCCGGGAGTGGACCCGAAAAACGTCAATCTCCAGGTGCAGGCCAACACGCTGACAATCAGCGGCGAACGCAGCGCGACGCGCGAAACGAAAGAGGCGGACTATCTGCGGCGGGAGATCACTTACGGCTCGTTCCAGCGCAGCATCTTGCTTCCCGAAGGCGTCGATACAGACAAGCTGAATGCGGAGTATCGCAACGGGATACTCGAAATTACCGCGCCCATTGCCGCGGCTGCCTTGCCGCGCAAGGTGGAGATCAAGGCGCTTCCTGGCCCCGCAGCCAGGCACGCCACCGCTTAATTTAAGAAGACCCCTTCACGCGGTTGATTCAAGCCCAGCCCTCACCTTTCACTCCCATCACGTTCGTAAACCCGCGTCTCGTTAAGAGTTTTTTCCCGTCAGTTACGCACGCTCGCGTCAGTAATTCCCATTATCTGAATTTGTGTAGGGAGATTAGGAAATTCCACGGATTTACGGCGCTGCGGTAATCCTGTAAGTGGGCAACTACCTCTTGCATTCCGCGTCCACGTTAATGTCGGGGTCGAGCCAGTGCAGGTAAGTTTCCATGGAGTGCCAGCAGGCAGGGTTCGCCTTGACGACTCCCGCCGACGAAAACTCGTAGGGGGTCGCAACGTGCTGGTAATCGAAAAATGGCAGACGCAGGGGAAGCTTCGGCACGACATCCTGCGTATTGACGATGCGCCACGAGGTCAGCGGCAATTGATTGAACTGCTCCGCGAACTCCGTGTCTCCCACGCGCGGCGACGCAAACGTGCAGATGGTTGAAATGTCGAATCTGTCTTTGTTCCTTATCACAAATAACGTGGCCAGCGCGGACCCCAGGCTGTGCCCGGTCACCACGAACGACCGCCGCGGCGCCCGTCCCTTAGCCGTCCGAATCTGTTCCTGCACGGCTGGCTCTTCCAGGCTGTCGGCGAGGTGCTCCAGCTGTTCGCCGAAAGTTTTCTCGATTTGCTTGGGCCCCGGTACCGGTGCGGGAGCGGCCTTGGCGACAGCCTCCCGGTCGGCGGCTCCGTAGCGGTTGACCACTTTCAGCGTGCTGTAAATCTCTTCGAAGCCGTTCTCCACTCGTCCCGCGTTCGGAACCTGACGGAACCGCACCAAACGCGCCATGGCATCGTCCAGCCACTCCACCCAGCCTTCCGTGCCGCGAAGGGCCAGCACAAAATTGCGCTTCTGTTCCTTATGGCGGGCAATGAAGCCATAGAACTTGGGTTTCTCGCGCCACCAGACAAAATAATCCGACATGTGGATCCACGCCACCAATTCGTACGGATCAGGAATATCCCCGGTCGCCGGCTCTGGCCGCAGTTGCGTGGGATCCCGCTTAAACATCGCGTAAGCTGCGTTGACGAATTTTCCGTAAAGGACCGCTTCCTGCTTGTCGAGTGGTCTACCCATTGATGACTCCTGTCAACCCGGCTCAGTATCGCCGGGAATAATTGACGAAGGGTAACACAAGAACGCTTCCGCGCATTCCTTGATGTGTATAGTGCAATTGCTTGCCAAAGCGTTTCGTCGCCGGGCTCCGTTCAGGAGCAAACCTGAGTCGGTTATAAATCGCGCCGCGCCTGCGTATGCCTAGTGGGAGGCCTTGCGGCCCATGTCAGGGGCAACGTCACAGGTAACGCGTCCGAATCGCACACTCGTGCGACTTCTCTGGATCGCGGTAATTTTTCTCGCTTTTATCGGCCTTGCGGTCGCCACGCGGCGCGCCATCGTTTTGCTCAAACCCGGCGCAATGAGTTCGCCCCGAAATCCGGCGGCAGGCTTGGACACGCATTTTTCAGGCGAACGTACTTTGGTTCTTACGCACATTCTCCCCGCCATGCTTTTTATGCTGCTGGGGCCGCTGCAATTTGTGCGCGGCTTGCGCGGGCGCTATCCGCAGGTCCACCGTTGGTCTGGAAGGATTTTTCTCGCCGCTAGCGCCGTCGTGGGAGTCAGCGGCCTGAAGCTGGCCTTCGGCAAAACTGTCGGTGGCCTCGACGAAAAAGCCGCCATCGCTCTCTTCGGAACGTTC
>QHYL01000507.1 GCA_003224105.1 Acidobacteriota bacterium
TGCACAGAGTAAAGGCGGCGAAGCTTGTCGACTTCTTGTTGAGAGAAAACATGGTCCCGGCTTGGGACTGGAAGGGGCAGAGGCTTTCGATGTTGTTTTTCGAGCGCTTGCTCAAGAGCGGGGGCCGCTTCGATGGCCGCAAGGCGGTAGAGCGGGCCCGCCTGGACAGGGATGGAAAGAGCGAGCCCGGTCTTTGTAGCATGGCGTGGGAAAGGGAACCACTTGCGAGATCGCTCTGTGACTTTGTCCACGCGGGCGCTGCCCACTCGTGCTTCGGGGTATCCGTGGTCCTGGTAAAACGTCAGAATGCGCTGGCGATCTTGCTCAAATGCCGCTGCAGTGTAAGCGTTCTTACTACGCAGGGAAGCCAGCGGTTTCCACGGCGCGATGCTTTGCATTTGCGCGCGTAAAAGGTCTTGCGAGACGCCCGAGTCTCCTTCAAAGCGAACCTGACGAACAGGAAGATGCGGACCGTCGGCAATTTTGAAGCGAACGTTTACAGTGCCGTTCTCATGGGATTGACGAAGGGCTTGGACAGAAGCTTCGGGGTGTCCCAATTCGTTCAAAGCGGAACGAATTGCTAAGGCAATACCCCTAAGCGCGGCGGGATCAGCTGGCTTGCCGAGGCCGGGCGACAGCTTCTTCTCCTCGACCAACTTTTCAACCTGGTTTGTCGAAAGCAGGCGAGAGCCGGAATATTCGACGCGGGAGAGAATTGGTTCTTCGCTGAGATAAAAGGCCAGAACAATACGTCTTTGCTCGCTGGATTCCGGACGATTGGACGGCGTTTCAGATACTTCTTCCACGCGAATCGACGAGAACCAGCCAAGCCGGGCGAGCGTTCGTAGGTCGTGCTCAAGTTTCGCAGCGTCGAAGCGATCTCCTGGACGCAAGGAAAGCTGGGCCTTCACCGCCGCGGAAGAGAGGTGGCGCAGACCCAAGAATTCGAACGAATCAACGACGGGAGCTTCTTCGTTATTGCTTGCTTTGTCGGAAACCTGCAACGAGTGAATGGACGTCTGGGATAAAGCCGGAAGAGCGTCTGCAAACACTAATCCCACACCGATCAAAGCCGTCCACCAACGCACGAGCGTATCTCCTTGCACCGAGGAGAACGAGTGAACAGATGATCGGTAGCGCCGCCGGGTTGTCTGCTTTGACTTCAACGGGGCGGAAAACTAAGATGCGGCAACTATGCCTGCAACCCGGCGGAAGTTTCGCCTGCCTCATCCCGAGCCTACCGACGCTCTGACGTATGCGCGGTTTACGGGCGTAGCGACGTTCATGCGCTTGCCACACATCACCGAGCCTGAGGAGCTGGAAGTGGCGCTAGTCGGCGTGCCGTTCGACGGAGGTACAACCTACCGGCCGGGACCGCGGTTTGGCCCGCGACACATTCGGGACCAATCGGCGATCATCCGGCCGTGGAACCCGGTGTTGAAGGTAAATCCTTTCGCAAAACGCCGGACGGCCGATTACGGCGATTTGAGTGTCAACCCGCTTTCGATTGAGGACACGTTTCGCCGCATTGAGACGGGCCTTGCGCCTCTGCTTGCCACGGGAGTCCGCTGCGTTTGCGTGGGAGGCGATCACTCCATCAGCCTGCCGATTTTGCGCGCGGTGGCGAAGAAGCATGGACCGGTTTTGCTGATTCAGTTCGATGCGCATAACGACTTGTGGGATGAGTATTTTGGCAGCAAGTATTCGCATGGCACGCCGTTCCGGCGGGCGTTCGAAGAAGGGCTGCTGAAGGATGCGGGTGTGCTGCAGGTTGGGTTGCGCGGGCAAGTGTATGGCGAAGGCGATTTTGATTTTGCCCAGGCGCATAAAGTCAGAATGGTGACCGCGGAAGAGTTTCACGAGAAAGGCATCGGTATCGTGGAGAGTCATTTGCGGGCGTTCCGCGGGAAGCCGGTGTACGTCACGCTCGATATTGACGCGGTAGATCCGGCGTTTGCTCCTGGAACAGGCACGCCGCAAGTAGGCGGATTGACGAGCATACAAATCCTTACGCTGGTTCGCGCATTACGCGGACTGGACATTGTTGGCTGTGACCTGGTCGAAGTTTCGCCGCCGTACGACACAGGAGAAATCACTTCGCTGCTCGCCGCGAATCTCCTTTTCGAACTGCTCTGCGTCCTTTAAATGACTAAACTCGCGCGCAAACTTCGGCTGCACGACTACTTCGCACTGGCGTTCGGCACCATGATCGGCACGGGCTGGCTTGTGCTGATGGACGATTGGCTGGGGCGTGGCGGGCCGCTCGGCGCCATTTTGGGGTACACCATAGGTGGAATCATTTTGCTTCCCATCGGGTACGTCTATGGCCAGTGGGTACAACGACTACCGGACGCGGCCGGGGAAGCAGCGTACACGGCGCAAGTCTTCCCGCCCATTGTGAGCTATTTCACGGGCTGGATGATGCTCCTTGCATACTTCATTGTGTGTCCCTGGGAAGCGGTGGCGCTCGGAAAGCTTGTGGCATACATTTTTCCCTCCCTGAATACTGTCGAACTCTACCGAATAGGAGACCAACCGGTTTTTCTTCCGCGAGTTGTGCTGGGAGTCGGACCTACGATTTTTCTCGGGGTGCTGAACTATCGTGGCATTCGCCTGAGCGCGAATTTCCAAAAATTGATGACCAGCGCGGTGCTGCTGTGCTTCCTGGTGATTGTTTCGGTCAGCGCTACGCGCGGCGTGCCCGCCAATTTTCATCCTTTGTTTAACACGACGCCGCTGATTTCAATCCTGCTCACGCTGCAAATCGTGCCGTACTTCATGACCGGATTTGAATCCGTTCCCAAGTACGCGGAAGAGTCCAACCCGGAGTTCCGCCAAGGGAATTACATGTGGGCCATCGCGCTGGCGCTGGGCATGGGGGCATTTTTTTACTCCATGTGCATCGCGGCGGTGACTTACGCGGCGCCATGGCGCAGCTTGCTGGGGAAGCGCTTTGCGACCGCGATTGCCTTTGAGAGCGCGCTGAAAGCCCACTGGCCCGTCACGTTGATTTTCACTATGGCCCTGCTCGGCCTTTTCCAGTGCTTCAACGGAAATTTCGCGGCATCAACGCGCTTGCTGTTCGCGTTTGGAAGGCGCGGAACCATCCACGCAAGCTTTGGGTCCGTGCACGAGCAATTCCAGACGCCGCACGTAGCGGTCCTGGGCGTCACCGCGGGATCCATTGCAGGCCTTTTTCTTGGAGATGCTTTGCTCGTTCCGGTTACGGAAGTTGGGTCGATGGCCTCGGCGCTGGGCTGGTTTGCAGCGTGCGCTTCGTTCTGGATGGTGGACAGCCGCGCAGGAGTGAGAATTGCAACGGGGCTTGGAGTCTTGGTCTCGTTGGTATTCATACTAATGAAGGTGCTGCCGGTTGTTCCGCGCCACTTCTCGCCCGCGGAGTGGATTGCATTTGGGATTTGGATTGTTCTGGGAGCTGCGCTGCACTGGGGGCGGAGCTAAAGTGCCGCTCGTGTATACTGCCGAAGGCGAAAAGCCTCGCCAACGATGATTCCATTTCTCCATCTTGGGCCTGTCACGATTCCCACATTTGGGCTGATGGTCGCCACCGGATTGCTGGTTGCCGCGTACGTGTTGCAGGCGGAGATAGCCGATCCTTCGTTGCTAATCAGCCGCTTCGGATTTGCCTGGTTCGGAGGATTCATCGGGGGATTTATCGCGCTGGTTTTCTTGGCGAGACATTATCGAATCCCAGTGCTGGAGTTCATGGACTTGTGCTCGCCCGCAGCTGCTGTAGGCTACGCCATCGGACGGATTGGCTGTCTGCTTTCTGGCGACGGCGACTATGGTATATCCACGAAACTGCCCTGGGGTATGAGTTTTCCAAACGGCGTGGTTCCGACAACCGAGAGAGTTCATCCAACTCCCATCTACGAATTTCTGATTTGGATATTAATTGCCGTGATTCTGTGGCAGGCAGGACAAAAAGCCCTAAACGGAGAAGCGGCAGGAAAACTTTTTTCTTACTACTTGATTTTGACGGGTGTCGCGCGGTTTTTAATGGAGTTCATTCGCATTAATCCACGGTCGTTTTTTGGCATGTCGAACGCACAAGCGGCCAGCCTGGTTTCGATTGTCTTGGGAATCGCATTGCTGCTGCGAACGAAATCTGCAGTGCCCGCATCTGCAAAAGAAACCTGAAGCCCGCCGAAGCTTTCTATAGCATTTGGCGCAAAACGTACTGCAGGATGCCGCCGTGACGGTAGTACGAAACTTCTTCGGGCGTGTCCACACGCGCGATCGAGGTGAACGCTCTCACTTTTCCGTCGTCGGATTTCGCATGAACGGTGATAGGTTTTTTTTGCGAAAGCGAAGCGACGCCTTCGACCGAGAAAATCTCGTGACCGGTTAGTCCGAGCGATTCGCGATTCTCTCCCGGTTTGAATTCCAGCGGGAGGACGCCCATGCCAACAAGATTGCTGCGGTGGATGCGCTCGTAACTTTCGGCAATCACCGCGCGCACGCCGAGCAGTCGCGTGCCCTTTGCAGCCCAGTCGCGCGAGGAGCCGGAGCCATATTCTTTTCCGGCGATGGCGACCAGTGGCACGCCCGCTTCGCGGTATTTCACCGCAGCGTCGTAAATAGTCATTTTCTCGCCACCGGGCTCGAAAAGCGTCCAGCCGCCTTCGGTGCCCGGAGCAAGCTGGTTGCGCAAGCGAATGTTCGCAAACGTGCCGCGCATCATCACCTCATGATTGCCGCGGCGCGCGCCGTAGGAGTTGAATTCATGCGGCTTGACGCCGTTGGCAATCAGATATTTCCCGGCCGGAGAATCCACGGGAATCGACCCGGCAGGAGAAATGTGGTCCGTCGTCACGCTGTCGCCGAGGACCGCCAGAACGCGAGCGCCGCGAATATCGGCGAGCGGCGGCGGATCCTTGGGCATGTTTTCGAAGTACGGCGCCATCTTGATGTAAGTGGACTTGGGGTTCCACTCGTAAGTGTCGCCTCGAGGGATTGGCATGGATTTCCAGTGTGCGTCGCCCTCGAAGACTTCTCCATATTCTTTGGTGAATTGCGACGTCGAAACCGCAGCGCGAACGGCGGTTTCAATTTCCTGCGGTGTTGGCCAAACATCTTTCAAGTAAACGGGCTTGCCGGCGGTGTCATTGCCAAGCGGTTCGCTGGTGATGTCCATGTCCATTCGGCCTGCGAGCGCGTAGGCCACGACGAGCGGCGGAGATGCCAGATAATTTGCGCGCACCAGCGGATGAATGCGGCCCTCAAAATTGCGGTTCCCGCTAAGAACTGCGACGGCCACCAGATTATTTTCCTTGATCGCTGCGCCAATGGGTTCCGGCAACGGCCCGCTGTTGCCGATGCATGTGGTGCAGCCATAGCCAACGAGATGAAAATTCAATTTGTCCAAATATTGCGTGAGACCCGCGGCTTGCAAATAATCGGTCACGACTTTCGAGCCGGGCGCAAGGCTGGTCTTTACCCACGGCTTGATGTGCAAGCCGCGCTCGACCGCCTTTTTTGCGAGCAAGCCTGCGCCAATCATCAGGGAAGGGTTCGAAGTGTTCGTGCAACTGGTGATCGCGGCGATAACGACTGCGCCGCTGGAGAGATCGAACGCGTCACCGTTGTTGCGGACGTGGACGCTCTTCGCTGGCGCTCCTTCGACGACTCTCATAAATGAAGATTTTGCCTGCCGCAGCAGCACGCGATCCTGCGGGCGCTTGGGGCCGGCGACAGCGGACTCCACGCTGCCAAGGTCCAATTCAAGTGTGTCGTTGAAAAGCGGGGCGGGCGTCTCGTCGGTGCGGAAGAGGATCTGTTCCTTGCAATAAGCTTCCACGAGTGCGATCTGCTCCGATGGCCGCCCAGTAAATCGCAAGTAGGAGAGTGTCTCCGAATCGACTGGGAAGTAGCCCATAGTCGCGCCGTATTCCGGGGCCATGTTTGCAATAGTGGCGCGGTCGGGAACGCTCAAACTGGAAAGGCCGGAGCCGTAAAACTCGACGAACTTTCCGACGACGCCTTTCTTGCGCAACATCTCCGTGACGGTTAGCACAAGATCAGTCGCGGTTGCGCCTTCGCTCAAGCGCCCGTACAGGCGAAAACCGATGACTTCCGGAATAAGCATCGAAGAAGGCTGGCCGAGCATGGCGGCCTCGGCTTCGATTCCACCCACGCCCCACCCGAAGACGCCGAGCGAATTTATCATCGTCGTATGCGAATCGGTGCCGAC
>QHYL01000508.1 GCA_003224105.1 Acidobacteriota bacterium
GCGCTGGGCGGCGGCACGGGACTTTCCACGTTGCTGCGCGGCCTGAAAGAGCACGTGGTGCGGCGTCCCGACGAACTGGCCACCGCAGAACGGCCGATCTCCGATCTCGCGGCAATTGTGACGGTTACGGATGACGGCGGAAGCTCGGGCCGTTTGCGGCGGGAGAACCGCATCCTGCCGCCAGGCGACATCCGGAACTGCATGGTGGCGCTCTCGAAGGACGAAGCGCTGATGGGCCGCCTGTTTCAATTTCGTTTCCACGCGGGGCGCGGGCTTGCCGGCCACAATTTCGGAAACCTTTTCCTCACGGCGCTGACGCACGTTACCGGCGATTTCATCGAAGCGATTCGCGTGACGAGCAAAGTGCTGGCGATCCGCGGACGCATTTTCCCGTCGACGCTCTCGAATGTTCATCTCGTTGCCAAGCTCGAGGACGGGCGCGTGGTGCACGGCGAGACGCGCATCAGCGCGAGCCGCGTTCCAATCCAGAGGCTGGGCCTTTCGCCGAGCCGCGTGCGCCCCCTTCCTGCGGCGATCGAAGCCATTGACCAGGCGGACCTGATTCTGATGGGGCCGGGGTCGCTCTACACCAGCGTGCTGCCGAATCTGCTGATTCCGGAGATTGCCGCGGCGATCGCGCGGTCGAAGGCGCCGCGGGTGTACATTGCGAACCTGATGACGCAGCCGGGCGAGACGACCGGGTACGGCTTGGCGGACCACATTTGCGCGATTCAAAAGCATGTGCCGCGGCGCGTGATTGACTGCGTGCTCGCCAACCGGCAGGTGATCTCCCCGGTGGTGGCGCGGCGGTATCGCGCGGAAGGCGCCACGCCAGTGACCGTGGACCTGGCTGCGCTGAAGAGCCTCGGCTGCCGGGTCATCCTTGATGATTTGGTTGAGGAGCATACGGTTTTGCGGCACAACAGCCAGCGGCTTTCGTGGTTGCTTCTGGAAGAGTTCCTCCGAGTAGACCGAAGTAAAGAAGTAAGGACGTGATGAAGTAAGGAACCAAAGAGAAAAACCTTCCTTGTAAGTTCCCGCCGTCCTTTTGCTTCGGCGTACCTCCCCTTGTGCAGGTACCTTGTGCTGGTGCATGGTTTGGAGTCTTTTTGCTGCAGGGGTATACTCACCCCCGGCAACGATGCAAAGGCTTGAAAGGAAAGGGGTTGCGGGAGGGGCATCCTGGAAGTGATTGAAAACAAAGGTGCAAATTTGCAAAGAGGAACGCAAGCAAAGGGAGAGGATCCCTGCCACCCCCCCGCAAATTGTATGGTTATCAAAACAAAGGGGCTACAAAATTTAATTGTTATAAGTTGTTGAAAGCAAAAGGGGACAAAAGGTTTTGTAGTGTCCGCCTCAAACAAACAGAGAGATCCCGAGCTGCTCCCGGGATGAACCATCCTCGTCGGATAGTTCCATTTGATTGTTGGAAGTTGTTGAAAACAAAGGAGGAGCAAAGGGCACTGGCAGGTCCATTGAGGAGACAGAGCGTTCCACGAAGAGGGGTACCGAGTGGCTTGGCGTGGATGCGATCGAGAATTCACAAGCGATACTATCATCTATTTAAGACTCTGTCAAGTCCCTTGTAAGTACTAGTATTTAGCGGATAGACAGGTGGATTCGAACATGCATGGCGTAAGAGATAGAAAACACAGGGGTAGAGTGCACAGGGGGGCTACGATTGGGAGAAGGAATAGGCACGTTAGAAGAATGGCGAGGATAAAACCAAGAGGCCCCCGAAGAACGGGGGCCTCTTGGGTAAAGGTTGCGGTTGAACGGCGATTAGAAGATGATCTTGGCCACGAGCTGAATGTTGCGGGCTTCGCCGGGGCCGATAGCCGGAGCACCGTTGAAGGAGCCAATCAGGTCGGTCACCATTCCGAATCCGGTCGAACCGAAATTCGCAGAGCATCTGTGGGTCGTGAGGTCTTGGGAGCAGATGTCCCCGTTGGGCGAATTGGTTCCGAAAGCGGGTACAGACCCCACTCCGGAAGCCAGGTTGATGCGGTTGAAGAGGTTGAAGAAATCCGCGCGGAGTTGGATCTTGACGCGCTCGGTAATCGGAACGTTCTTGATGAATGACAGATCTACGTCTCCGAAGCCCGGTCCGTAGTATTTGTTGCGAGAGACGTTGCCAAACGGCGAGCCTGAACACTGCGGGTCCCCCGCGTTGGGATCGCAAAAGGCCGTCGGGTTGACCCACAATTCGCCGGCCCCCGGCACGAATTTGTGATCAAGCGTAACACCGCCACCGCTGGCGAAGGGATTGCCAACCACGTTCAGATAGGAAAGCACTTCGTCAAACGGCTGGCCGGTGTGGAAATTCATCACACTGCTGATCTGCCAGTCGTTCATCACGCGCTTTGACCAACCGGAAGTGGCCCAGGGCGCCTTGGGAACGTCGTACGTGAAATCAATGGTGAAAAGATGGCGAGTATCGAAGTCACTGTTGCCGTAGTCCCGCTTCGGACTGACTAGGACGTCAACGACGGTCCCGCGGTACTCGCTGATGATGTCCAAGGCATGGGACCAGGTGTAAGCAACCTGAGACGACAGGCCGCGCCAAGCCCGCAATTTCAGAACGGTCTGAAGGGCGTTGTAATTCGATGTGCCAATGCTCGCGAGTTGCAGAATGTTGCCCATATGGGCGATCGTATTATTCTGGTTGAGGTTAGACACCAAGTTGAGCTTGCGCCCTTCGCTGCCCACATACCCGATTTGCCAAACCACAGAATTCCCGAAGCCCTTCTCGACTTGCAGATTGTAGTTATAGAAATATGGGGTACGGAAATTCTGGCTGACCGAATAGGCAGCAAGGCCCTGAGGGTCGCCCGGGGCGGCGCAAAGGGGATCGTTGCAAGAGACAACGCCGGAGAAGATGGAATTGCCACCTGTCTGGACAGCGTCCCAATTGTACGAAGTCTGCGCCAATCTGTGCGCGCCATAAGTGGAAATGGGAGTACTACCGAACGGGTTGCCCTGGATGCCCGAGGGTGCAGTGATGGGCGGACGGAAATCCAGGAAAGGATTCAGGTTGATCTGGTCATAAAAGACTCCGATACCACCACGCACAACCAAGTCGCCCTTCCCCGTTGGTTGATAAGCGAAACCGAGACGAGGCGCGAAGTTGTTGCGGTCCGAAGGGAAGAGAGAACTGAGGCCGGCGCCCTGGATCTTGAATCCGGTCCCTGGAATAAAGTTGGCGATGTCTTTTTTGTCGCTGGACATCGGCCCAAAGTATTCATACCGCATGCCGTATTGGACGTTGAGCTTCTTCGTAAGCGGGCTGCCGGCCCAAGGACCCTGACTTCCGTCAAAGTTGAACCTTCCGGTTCCCCGGCGATGATAGAACTCATTCAGATGCGCCTGGCGAAGCTCGGCCCCGAAGCGGTATTGGTGCTTTCCACTAGTATAGGAAACGATATCGGTGAAATGATAAGTCAGATCGCTTCGGCCTTCGGGCGGAGTCAAGCCAATTTGCTCAAACCCTGTGATCCGGATATTTGGAGCTCCGAGGATCGGCTTTCCGTGATTGGTAGCATCCGGGCTGAGGAACAGGCCCAAGGCCTTGGTATCGAAGCCGTTGTTGTTGTCGTGGAAGAGCTGGTTGAAGTAGCTTGCACCAAAGAGGAACTGATTCGTCATCCGGGCCGTTAGGGTGGAGTTGAGCACCGCCGAATAGTTGCCGTCGTGGAGAGGGGCAACTTCAAAATAATAGGCGAGATTTGAACTAGCGGTTCCAAGCGCAGGGCTGCCGCCTAGTGGCGCGGTCTGGTTGCCTTGACCAATGAAACCGCGCAGGAAAAGGTGGTGCTTGTCGGAGAGCTGGTAATCGACCCGAGCGAGTCCATTGTAGCTGTAACCAAATTCGGAGCTGGGACTGAAGAAATTGCCGTTGGCCGCCGGGAGATTCAAGATCGAGTTACTTCCTGAGGTCGGCCAGAAACCTGCGCCAGATGTTTTGCAACCCGCAGGGATTTGGCCCGAGGGAAGCTGACTCGTCAATCCCGCGAGCACGTTGCAAGAAGCTAAGCTAACCGGCACACCCGCGCCAGCCAACAAAGTACCTGCTTGCGCAACCCAAGCCGCCGAAGGCTCCGTGGCCTTGCCCGACAAGCCGAAAACAAAGTCCTGTTTCTCGTAGCTGACAAAGTAGAAGGCCTTATTCTTGATGAAAGGGCCACCGAAGGAGAAGCCGTAGTTTTCGTTGCGTTCTCTTGGGGCTTTTGGAACGAACGCACTAGGCTGGAAGAAAGGGGAGGGGGAAGCAAAATATTCGTTACGGTTGTAATAGTAGAGGGAGCCGTGCAGATCGTTGGTACCGGATTTAATAGAGATATTGACTGTGCCACCGGCGTTGCGTCCTCCTTCAGGACCAGAGGAGGTCTGAGAGGAGAATTCCACGACGGAGTCAATTGGCAGTACCGTGCCGGCGATTCCCGAGACGCCGCCTTGATTGACGGCCGGAATGTTGTGCCAGAAATCGTTGTTGTCCACGCCGTCGATCTGCCAGTTGATTTGATTGGGGCGCGTGCCATTGAGTGAGCCAAAACCACCGACGTTATAGCCACCGAAACCTGGTTGGACAGAAATCAGTTGGGTGAAATCGCGGCCGTTCAGAGGAATGTTCTGCACCACATCGTCGGGAATTGTCATGGTCTGGGTCTGTGTAGTGGTGTCGAGGGTGAGGGCGGCAGCGGAAACTTCTACGGTGGTGGTCTGCTGCTGCAGGGCAAGTTTCACGTTCAACGTGTAGATTTGGCCGGTTACAACTTCTACTCTGTCGACCGTGTAGGTTGGGAATCCCGTAGCTGTGACCGTAACCTTGTAGAAACCCAGCGGAATATCCTGAAAGGCAAAGCCTCCGTCACTCGTGGTGATTGTAGTGTGGTCGATGCCGGTGGCGAGTTCCGTGGCCTTGACCGTGGCGTTTGGAACGGAGCCGCCCGATGGGTCGGAGACGGTTCCATTGATGGTACCGCGGAAGGTCTGGGCGTTTGCGGCGACTGCGAGTGAGAATGCAATGAGAATTGCGATGACTAGGCGCTTCATAAATTCAATTTCCCCCTCTTCGAGATCAAGAACATGAACTGACAGCACCCGCGTCCCCCGGCACGCCAGGGCACGTTGAATAAGAGTCGAGGC
>QHYL01000509.1 GCA_003224105.1 Acidobacteriota bacterium
TCACTCCTGTTTCGTCAGAGTTGGATGTTTTGAAAGATTCGATAGCTTGACCGCCAGGCGCTGTTTGCGTAGCGTGCGAATAAGTAAGCTATCTGCTAATCATGCAAGGCGGCGGAGGAAGCGATGAAGATCTTGGTCACGGGGTCCACCGGCTTGGTGGGCACGGCTCTGGTCAAGGCGCTGGCCAGCGATGGCCACACCGTCTGCCGGCTGTTGCGGCCGCAAAGCAAATCAACCTCTGACAGCAAAGACGGCTTCGATGTGGCGTGGAATCCGGCAACGGGCGAATTAGGCGGAGCAGGTGTTGGGCCGGATGCCGTTGTTAACTTGGCAGGAGCCTCGATCGCAGGAGGGCGCTGGACGAAAGATCGAAAAGCCCTGCTGCGCTCAAGCCGGATTGACACAACCAGAGCCCTGGTCAAGGCGTTAGCAAAAATGAATGCGCGCCCTAGAGTGCTGGTGTCGGCATCGGCGATTGGGATTTATGGTGACCGCGGAGATGAGGTTTTAACCGAGGAAAGTAAGCCGGGGACGGATTTCCTAGCGGGCTTAGCGCGAGAATGGGAAACAGAAGCGCTAAAGGCGGAGGCGCTGGGGATTCGCGTCGTGCTAGCGCGTTTCGGGATTATCCTGGCGCGGCACGGCGGCGCGCTGGCGAAGATGCTTTTACCTTTCAAGCTTGGAGCGGGCGGCCGACTCGGCTCGGGAAAACAATGGATGTCGTGGATCATGTTGGAAGATGTAGTTGGAATTGTGAAATCGATGCTAGAGAACTCCACAGTGCGAGGCCCCGTAAACGTGGTCGCGCCGGGAGCCGTGCAAAACGCTGAGTTCACAAAAGTGCTGGCGAAAGCCCTGCACCGCCCTGCCATCTTCCCCGCTCCGGCGTTCGCACTCCGGCTGGCGCTAGGTGAAATGGCAGACGCGCTGCTGTTATCCAGCCAGCGCGTCACGCCACAAGCCTTGGGAAGACTAGGTTACAGATTTCTTCACCCTGAATTGTCAGTCGGCCTTAGTGCCATTTTGAAAGAAACATGATGTCGCCAGTGGTCACTTTAAGGTTGTGAAACTGACTTCCACCTTGAGCACCTTGCCGCTAACGGGGTCCGTGGCTATCGTGCTTTCGATGGGCTGGCCCTCGCGCAACTTGAGGTCAAGCTCACACCTGAAATTGCGAATGATAGGCTCTCGGAAATTGCCCGTGTCGGATTCTGAGCGAGTTGCGTCCGATTTTGTCACGGGAACCGGGACGCCGCCTTCCACCCAAGAACGTTCGAGGTTCAGGCTTATTAACAAACGACCCTCTGCTGTGTAGCCGCTGCGGGCGTCAATATTTGTGCCGACATCGAGGTATGTCATAGAACCCTTGTCGCCACCGGTGTAAACAGGCACGCGGCTGCCTACGCGCATCCTGACCCACGGAGACCTCACCTCAGGAGCATCGGGAGCGTTCAGATACATTGTGTAAGGGAGACTTTTTACTTTCTTTTCGCTGTCGAATTCGGTGAAGACGATTTGCACCTTAACCGGTGTTGTTGCAACGACTTCGGCTTTGGGTTTGTCTTCCGTTTTGGGCTTGTCTTGGGCTTGGCTACATGGTGAGAGTAGCCCCAATAACAGCAATGCGGCCGCGCTAGTTCTCATTCATTCCTCCATACATTCTTCATTTAGATTCAGCCATTCGCTAATGTCTCTCGCCCGTACCATCCGACGTTTCGGTTTCCGTGCCTTCGAGCGGTTTGATCTCGAGGTCGGAAATCAGTAACGGATCTACAGTTACGAGAGCGTCTTTCTTTTCCGGGCGCGGCGCGAGGAAAGCAGCGGCAAAATCTTTGTGCTGGTTCAGCATGGCCACAAGCTGTGCCAGCCCCTCGCGCTCATCCGGTGGAACAAGGATTTCCGGATGACTAGACGCCGCCGAGTGCTTAACAGTTGAAGTCCGTGGCGTGTGCAAAAGATTTGGAGTAGTCGAAGCGACCTGAATGCTTGAAGGAGAAATCTCTATGTGCGTTCCTGCTGCCGGAGCCATTGGAGTTGGAGCCGCTGGAGTTTGCTTAGGCACGTTATTGGGCACGTTGCCATGCGGCCGGACGATCAGAAGGAGCAGGAATGCCAGAGCCACGCCGGCGGAAGCAAACCCTAAGGGTTGTATCCAGTGGCGCTGTGTTGTGATGGCTTCGTCCAGACGCGCACGAACGCGGGGCAGAAGAGAGACAGGCACTTCGGTGTTGGCAGCGGTGTGCAACCCGGAATCGATGGCGGCAAAAAGTGTTTGCTCTTCGACGAAGGCGTCGCGGCAGGACGTGCAGGCGTCGAGATGCGCGTACAACTCTCCTGACGGTGTCGCGCCGCTTGCGGCAACTTCGATCAGCGCATCTTTATAGTGTTCGCATGGCATCGCAACTTCTCCGCTAATTTCTTTCTGGCGATAAAAATCCGCGACTTCACTGTTCCGAGCGGGACGCCCATCATGGAAGAGATTTCTTCAATCGTGTAGCCGTCCATCGCCGAGAGCAAAAGCACCAGCCGGAGCTTCTCCGGCAATTCTTCCAGGGCGCGGTCCAGGTGCCCTTGAAACTGTTTTGAAGCGGCAATCTCTTCCGCACTAGCCACGGGCGGCAGATGCTCCGGCTTTGCCCACAGAGTGTCGCGCTGCTCGCGGCGCTTCGCCGAGCGCAAACGATCAAGCGCGACCCGAAACGAAATACGCACCAGCCAGCCGCGAAAACGGCTGCGGTCACGCAGACGATGGAAACTCTTGTACGCCCGGAGCAGCGCCTCCTGGGCAACATCCTCCGCATCCGCAGTGTTGCGCAAGACTCCGCGCGCAACGCGAAAGGCCAGCGGGCCGCATTCGGCAAGGCGCTCCTCGAATTCCCGCCGGGCATCCGCCTGAGCTGCCTCGCGCACCAACTCGCTCCTTGCCGTGCTGACTGGTTGGTTCAGAACCAGCTCCTGCATAGGATCCCTTCTAAACGCTCGCCACACCGGCTGTCCCGAGGAAGCTACGGGGCCTCATCCCCGTACAACTACCAGACGCCGTGGTGGCGGGTTTGGTTCACTGCGATAGGCGCTTGGTACAACAAGGCGCGCTAAATACCCAATTGGCCCAAAAGCTCTTCGAGATTGGCTTCGTTGACGACGACTTCGCGGGGCGGCTCCCCCTGGGGGCTGGCCTTGACTGCGCTTTCGTCAAACGCCCGGAAAAGGCGCATCTTGGCAACGGCATATTCTTCGGAGCTGGAAAGCGAACGGCCGTTTTGCGCGGCCCAGCCGTCGAGAGCGGATTGGTGGACAAAAATCTTGAAGGGGAAAGCGGATTGCCGGTCGATGGAGACGACGTAGGTAAACTCACCGCCCGCGCTGCCGCTGCGCTGCGCTCGGTTCCCCTCAAAAAAGTAATACTGATACACGAAGCCATCGGCGGCGGAGTAGCTCTTGACGCGGCGAACGGTATCCGGGCGAGCCATGCGCAG
>QHYL01000510.1 GCA_003224105.1 Acidobacteriota bacterium
AGAGGGCGCGGAAGTCGTTTCTTTCCAGTAGGATAGCGAGAGGCTGGTGGCCGCCCCTCGGCCCGGTGAGACCTCCTGGGTGGCCCGATCAAGACTCTCATTTACCAAAGCGCGCCAGGATGAGCGCCTTGGCTTCTTCTAACGCAGCAATAGCTTGCTCCCGGCTCACTCCCGGATATTGCACCAGGAATTCATCGAGGGTATCGCCGCCTTCCAGGTAATCGAGGAGTGTTTGGAAAGGAACGCGCGTGCCACGGAAAACAGGCTCGCCGCTAAGAATTTCCGGATCGCGGATAATTACGCTTTGCGAGTCATCAGCCATGGCAAACCTCCTTCCCACGGGCTGATTATCTCATTCATTCGCGAGAACGGCTCCGAAAAGTGCGAACCTACAAGCCACTACGAGCGTGCTAGCATCAGATTATGCGGCGCATGGTCTACAAGGTGGAAACGGAAATTGAGACCGACGGGCGCTGGATTGCCGAGATTCCCGGTCTCCCGGGCGCACTCGCATACGGCTCAACCGAGAAGGAAGCCGTGGCCTCGGCGCAAGCTCTGGCCCTTCGCGTCCTCGCAGACCGCATCGAAGAACAGAAAGAGCCCGCCGAAACGGTAACGGTGTCGAAGCGGCCTAACCGTGAGCCAGTGGCCCAGCTTGGCCAAGGCTACGGCGGCTAGGCGGGAAGATCCGGCCCCCAATCGAATAAGCTATTGTACTACAGAATTAAGATTTGTCAAGCCGTAAATAAGTGGTTTGGATGCAAGAAGTTGCAAGGAAAGAAATTTTCCGCTGGATCGCCGGTTGGCGAGGAATTTCTAAGTTCTTTGGTTTGTGCCAAATACGAGGGGCACGTGCATGAGGGCTTGTATTCTATGGGATGCAGGGATGGCGCCACGAGTGGAAAAGTGGGCACGCCCTTTCGATTCAATGGGTTGAGGACTCGCCACGGGCCGGCCTTTAAGAATATTCACAGCAGTACTATTGACTTTGTAATTTTATCCATCATGTTTATGGGTACCGGCCAAGGAAGGTAAGGTGGCTCATGGTCCCACACCGCATCCGGATTCTCCGAATTCTTTCGATCTGCCTCGTGGTAGCTTGTTTAGCAGGAGTTTCGGCTCAAGCAGAACCGCGCATGAGCCTGGTCGGACCTGGCGCAGGATGGGCCTTGCTAAGTCAAGGCACAGTCTTGGGTGTTGTTGGCGCTCAAGCATGAATGGCCAAAAAATAGCCAGGAGCCGGATACTTTCATAACCGATATTCGCGGCTTCGACGTAGCTTCCACCGCCGACGGTGGGGCCAGTTGGACAATCAAGAACGTCGCTGTTTTGCCCGAGGGAGTCGGCTGGACTTCGTCCGCGCAAGTTTTCTTCCTCGATGCCGCTCACGGCTGGATGAACATCGAGTCGCCAGTCCCTCACTGGGGTGGTGAAGGAGTTCTGCTAGCGAGCACAGATGGGGGCCATACATGGAAAGAGATCGTAGAAGTGAATGGTGGCGGGGGATATGGGGCGATTCGCTTCACCGACCTGCAAAACGGCTGGATAGCTGGCGGCACCGACGGTAAATACCTTTACTCCACCCACGACGGGGGCCGACACTGGACAGAAATACAGCTTCCGGCGCCACCTGAGGTATTAAAACTCTTCAAGAGCGGTCCCGCAGCAGCCCAGTATGCGCCGCCGGTATTTAAGGACAGTAAGAGCGGCGTTCTATGTGTGACGTATTTCGAACCGGGTGCCGAGGCAGGTGAGGACTTCCGGACTCTCACCTTGTTTTCCACAAATGACGGGGGACTCACATGGCATTTGGAGAGCTGGGTCAATCTGGGCGAGGACCGCGGCGTTCTTGCGTTTACGGCTGCAGATTCCCAAGCTCTTGCGCCGAAACTTTCTGGGCATGCGGCTCTCACTCTCATGAAACTCCGCCCTGGGGGAAAAGTTACCCAGACGGAGGCAACCGAAGCTTCGGAAATGCCCAGTAACGCGGCGTTGGAGAGCCTCGCGTTCAGTGACACTACCCACGGCTGGGCCTTAAGCAATGGCCGCCTGCTGTCGACCGCCGATGGTGGGCTCACCTGGAAGGACAAAACTCCGGGGCGCAAGAAAGACGCCTGTACGCTCCCGTCCACGACTCAAATGGGAACCTGGTGGAATAGCAGCCCGTATTTTGACTACGGCGTTTACGTCGGCGGCGTCAACACGCGATGTGCAAGTGTGACATCTTCTTGGGTTAGAACCGTTACAGGCTCCACTCAAGGCTGGGGATTGATTCCCATCTGGGTGGGACCACAAGCACCTTGTCTAAATTGGGCACGCAGTATTAGCACAACCGGCGGAGCCTACGCTCAGGGACAGGCGGAGGCAGACACGGCCACGAAGGGTACCAAAGGCGCAATGGAGAAGCTCGGACTTGGGTCCGGCTCGGTTATTTATTACGACATCGAGAACTATGACCCTACCGCAACCTGCAATGGCAGCCAGACCGGAAGCTACGTGAACAGCTTTCTCGCAGGATGGGTCAGCGAAATTCACGCAAACGGATATATCGCTGGCGTCTACGGGAATCCAGCCCCTGCATCCGCTTGGTACGCTGGAGGTACAGGATACGGCGCAGTATCACCATCGCCGGACGACGTCTGGATCCCCAAATACGACAATCGAATCACGATTTGGGGGTTGATTTTGACTGACGCGGCATGGCCTCGGGACCAAAGAATGCACCAGTACCTCGGCAATCAGTCGCCGTCGCCGAAATGGGGTGGTGTTTCACTTCCGACCATCGATAACGACATCGAAGACGCCGACGTCGTCGGCGGCAATGGGGCCAAGACTTACAGCTTTACCTACACAACGCTCCCTGACTTTCCAGGCGCGACAAACACTACCTATCCGTGGGGCATCAGCAATTCAGGCGAAATTGTGGGTTATTACTTCGACCCCGCAACCGGTTTTCAACATGGTTACTTATATGATTATTATGGGGGAACCTTCACAAGCTTCGATTGCGGAAACTCTACCGATACACGAGCTTATGGCATCAACAGTGCGGGTAGCATTGCAGGTTTCTACGGCGACCAGAACGGGGTTCACGGGTTTCTGTACCAGGCCGGCATTTGCAGCGGCTTCGATTACCCTGGCGCAAGTTCAACGTATGCCTGGGGAATTAACGATGATAACCAGATTTCAGGCTATTATAACGACTTCGTAGGTGGCGTTCACGGCTTCCTGTATCAGCCAAGTAACGCCACGCCCTTCACCTCCTTCGACTACCAGGGTACCACCGGAACGTACGCATACGGAATCAATGGCGACGCCCAAATTGCGGGAACTACTGCGGAAGGTATTTCTTTCCTATACGCTGGGGGTACTTTCAGCAACCCACCCGTGGCTTGTGCCTTGGGAGTCAACAACAACGACCAGATTACGACCTACCAGTGCTCAAACGATGTTTTTGAACATGAAGGCAGCTACGTCACTATTCTATACCCGGGCGCATTACAGATGAACCCAATCAACTCATCCAGCGATTTCATTATAGCCCTTGGCGCACCCAGGGCCAAGGTTGCCCTGGTGGGTTCCTACGTAGCAGCAAACGGGGCTTTCCACGGTTTCTTGGCAACTTCACAATAGCAACGCCGACTGAAGTGGGGCCTTCACGGCAAGTATTACGCGGTCTAGTACTGCCTCTGGGAGGCTGACGGGCTTACGTGGCGGTAGGCTACTTCACACAATCTAAATGGTTTAGGTGCCAGGTTTAGGAAAAGCTGCTGGTCTGGACTCCGGCATGCGCCCTTATATTCGCTTTTGGGCCTTGTAGCGAATCGCATTGCATAAAATAAACGTGTATTCAGACCATGACTTAAGGGGGGGCCATGAAGATGAAAAATTGTGTCAAGTTGGCGGGGGTGTTGGCGGGAGTGGTTGGCTTGATGCCAGGTTCGCTGGTGGGCGACACCCACTCGGAACGAGACCGTTTGCAAAACGCAGGGAAGGTGATGCAGGAAGCTCTCCGCATCCCGGATGACATTCCTCATGACCTGCTGAGCAAGGCGCGGTGTGTGGTGGTAATGCCGTCGGTGCTCAAGGCGGCCTTTATTGTGGGCGGCACCTATGGCAGAGGCGCCATGGTTTGCCGGACGGGCAAGAATTTCACCGGACCGTGGGGCGCTCCGGCGATGTATGCGCTGGAGGGCGGCAACTTCGGACTGCAAGCCGGAGGCGTGGCCACGGACTACGTCTTCCTGGTGATCAACGATCGCGGGGTAGACAGCCTGTTGCACAGTAAAGTGAAGCTGGGCGCAGACGTGTCCGTTGCTGCGGGACCGAAAGGACGCACGGCTTCGGCGGGTACGGACGCGTTCATGCGGTCGGAGATTCTGACTTATTCGCGCGCTCGCGGGGTGTTTGCGGGCGTTGCAGTGGAAGGTTCGACTTTGCGGCCTGACAAGGGCGGCAATCACGATCTGTACGGCCGCAAGGCTACCGCGGACAAGATCATTCGGGAGTCGTCGGTTCAAGCGCCAAAGGCGGGACAGAACCTGACGGCAACGCTGCAAAAGGCTTCGCCACGACTCAAGCCGTAGGAACGGCCCGCTTCGGAAAGCGCCTACAACGCCGCGTTGATTTTGCTGGACTTGCGAGGAGGGCGCAGCGGTGCTGCGCCCGTACAACCAAATACTAGCGCGGCGTGGCACTCTTCCGCCAGGGCTTCAGAAACGGCTCCAACCGTGTCCTGAGGATCTGGAACGGCGGCTGCCACCGCCGCCTCCTGATTGCGCGCACGTATTGATTGGGGGACACATCGTGCTGCTGAATCGCAGAACTAATATCGTTGTGGACATTTTCCATTTTGAGAGTCGTTAGCCGCAGGCATTGGTCACTCGTTTTACTGGAGTCGCGGCGAGGGCCACTAACCTTTTGCAATCAATCAACACTTGCACAAAACCCCGTGGTTTGAGTAAGAAGGACTCCATCTCGACAAGATTGGCAAAATCGGCTTAACTGCTTCGGTGACGCAAATTACCGGGAGACGAGATCTTATGCGCAAAATCACTCCGCATTTGTGGTTCGACAAAGAGGCAAGAGAGGCGGCGGAGCTTTACACTTCTCTGATTCCCAACTCAAAGATCGCCAGTGTAAGAACTATTCATGACACGCCGTCAGGGGATTGCGACATCGTGTCTTTCGAGCTTGCGGGGAAGCCGTTTATGGCCATCAGCGCGGGGCCGCTTTTCAAGTTCAATCCCTCGGTGTCGTTTCACCTGAAGTGCAAAACCAAAGACGAAGTTGACGTGAGTTTTGAGAAACTTTCCAAGGGTGGAAAAGTGCTCATGCCGCTCGACAGCTACCGGTTCAGCGAGCGGTTCGGCTGGCTGGAAGACAGGTATGGACTCTCGTGGCAGGTGATCTTGGTGGATGAGGGCCAGATGAAGCAGAGGATTACTCCCGTGCTCATGTTTGTGGGCAGCGTCTGCGGGAAGACGGAAGAAGCGATTCATTTTTACGCGGAAGTCTTCGAGGATTCAGCCGCGAGCGAGGAAGGCAGCTCGAGCGCAAATGTACTTGCGCGCTACGGAAAAGGCGAGGAACCGGATCGAGAAGGCACGGTGAGGTACGCATCGTTCACGCTTCTTGGGCAGGAGTTTGGCGCCATGGACTCGGCGCGGGAGCACAAATTTGCTTTCAGCGAGGCGATCTCGTTTATCGTTCCGTGCGAAACGCAGAACGAAATTGATTATTTTTGGGAAAGGCTTGCTGCCGATCCCAAGGGCGGACAGTGCGGCTGGCTCAAGGACAAGTACGGCGTTTCGTGGCAAATCACGCCCACGATTCTGAATGAGATGCTTGGCGGCGCGGATGCGGCCCGCACGGCACGCGTGACCCAGGCGTTCCTCAAAATGAAAAAGTTTGATATCGAAGGGCTGAAGCGAGCCTATGAGGGCAAATAGGAAGACCTTCCGGTACACGGGGTTGCCAGTCAGCAACGACGAGTGGCGTCACTTCGCGACGGAAACTCGGTAGACGACGCCAGCGCCGTCGTCGGAGACGAGCAGGGCACCGTCGGGCGCGACCGTTACTCCCACCGGGCGGCCCAGGACATCTTTTTGCGCCGGGTCGGGGACCAGCCCTGTTAAGAACGGAACGGGATCCGCTGATGGTTTACCGTCCTTGAAGGCCACGAACGCTACTTGATAGCCCGAGCGCTTCGCGCGGTTCCAAGAGCCGTGTTCGCAAACGAACGCGCCGCCCCAGTAGCTTTCGGGAAATTGCTTCGCGGTGTAAAACGCGAATTGCAGCGGGGCCACGTGCGCTCCGAGGAGCACGTCGGGAACAATGGCGCGCTTGACCAATTCGGGATGCTGCTGCTCGACGCGCGGATCCACGTTGCTGCCGATGTAGCTGTACGGCCAGCCGTAGAATCCGCCGTCTTGCAGGGAAGTGAAATAATCCGGCGGCAAGTCGTCGCCGAGTTCGTCGCGTTCATTGACGCTGGTCCAGACTTTTCCGGTGACGGGCTCGATGGCCAGCCCGACCGGATTTCGCAGCCCGGTGGCGTATTGGCGCGCATTCTTTCCGTCGAGGTCGCAGATGGTCACCGCGGCGCGAATCGCAGGCTCGCCGGTATTGATGTTCGAACCCGAACCAACCGCGATGAACAGATGCTTTCCGTCGGGCGCAACCGCCACCGAGCGCGTGTCGTGTCCTCCGGAAGGTAGATTCAAGAGATGCTCTTTCTCTCCGAGCCGCTTCGAAGTTTTGGGATCGTACTTGAAGCGCACCAGGTCGTTCATGTTGCCGACGTAGGCGTAATCTTCATGGAAGGCGATGCCGAAGGGACGGTTCAAGCCGTCCACAAACACTTCGCGCTCCGGCGCAACGCTGGTGTCGTTCCCGCTGTGCAGCACGATGATTTGGCCACTCCCAGTGGTGTCAGCGAGGAAAATGTCTCCGTTTGGCGCAACCGTCAGCCAGCGAGGCCGGCGGATTCCGCTCATGTAGACGTTCACTTTGAATCCTGCAGGCACAGTGGGAAGAAATCCTTCGGACGGCTTTTCGCGGTCCGGCCCGTTGCCCACGGACTTGGATTCAAAGGGCGCGGGCAGTTTTGGCTTCTGCCCGTGCGTCACCTGCGCGGGCAAATACGCCGCCATCATCAAGCTGGCCGCGGAGCAAAGAGCAATCTTCATTCGCATAGATGGCATCGACAAAACCTTTCTCCATTCAAGTAGTGAGCTGGCGCGTCCGTTTAGCTGGAGTATCCAATTTAGCCGGAGTATCTAGGATGCCCGATTTCGGCTCCCGGTTCCATTGGACGGGCTGTGAGCGAAACCGTTACGACGTATTGCTTTGGAAACAGCTTGTTACTTTGGGGCGCGGAGTTGCGCTCGAAGTGGTTAATTCCAGGTTCCAAGGTAGAGGGAAGAAGCTGGATTGATCTTGTAGCTTGCTACCGGTCCGGACGCTCGGTCACGGGCTTTCCGGCGGCGCCCGGAAGTGTTCTTTTCGCGCCGCCGGCGAATTCTCCGGCAACTTCTCCAGTAATAAGGGCGTCGACGTCGCAGTAGGCGTAAATGGTTGGCGCATGGTTCTGCATCAGACCGCCGGTATCCGCTGTCGGGCCGTAGTTGCTGTGCAGATCGCGGCCCAGCATGCGCAGCATGGCCATCTGTTGACCGCGATGATGCGCGGTGTGCGCGACTCGGCGCACCAGCACCCAGGCGCGCGAGCGCTGCACGTCAAAAAATGCTGTTTCGGATTCCCACCAAGTTTCATTCTTCGCTTTGAGCGCGTCTAACCGTTTTTTGCTGTCCTCGGCGTACCTTTTGATGAATTCCAAGCGCGTC
>QHYL01000523.1 GCA_003224105.1 Acidobacteriota bacterium
GGACGCTCCCAACCTTCCGGTCGTGCTGACGGACAGCACTCAAGTGGGACAGGTGCAGGGTATGTTCAAAGCCCGTAGAAAGGAAATGTCGATGGCTGCCCTCATTCCGGGACTCGCGGTTAAAGTAGAGGGAACCTACAACGACCAAAACCAACTGGTAGCGAAGTCCGTCTCATTTAAGGGCAACGATTTGGAACAGGCTCAAAAGATTGAAGCCGGCTTACACGAAACTCGGACGCAGGCCGAGCATAATAAAGCAGAGTTAGAAAAACATAGAGCGGAACTGCAAAAACAGAATGTAGCCTTGCAGCAGCAGCAACAACAGATCGCTACCAACAAGGCGGCAATTGACGCAGCCACCGCGCGCTTCGGCCAATTAGATGATTATTACATCCTCGACGAGGTTGTTGTTTATTTCGGTAACAAGAAAGTCAAAGTCGATCCCAGCTATCGCCCAAAACTAATCGAACTGGCAGAGAAAGCCAAGACTATTAATGGCTACGTCATCGAGGTCAAGGGTTACGCCTCATCCTCCGGTGACGTGGAGCTGAATCAACAACTAAGCGAAGACCGTGCCGAGGACGTAGTCAATATTCTCATTCAGGAAGGGCACATTCCTCTCACAAGGGTCCTTGCTCCGGGTGCAATGGGAGAAAGCCACCAAGTGGGCAGCGACACGACAGCAGAAGGACAAGCGCAGAATCGTCGCGTGGTGGTGCGTGTTCTACAAAACAAAGCCATCGCCGGAGTATAGAGAACTCAGCATTTTCGATTGAGGGCACCACATTTTTTCCTTGTCCAGCGATTAGTACGTATAGGCGGAAGCATCGAGTCGGCCAGGTACGCGGCTTCGACCATGCTGACTGACCTCGGCATTCCCTTGGTACAGAGTCCATGCTGACAGAAGCGTAACTTTGGATGAGAGATGAACGAAATTCGGGTGGTTGCCCACATTAGAATCCGGACCCCGCGGCTAGCTCTCACGTCTCTCCCTGTATTCATAAACAGAACTGCTTGGTCCAGTCCAACCCTCGGCCTGTTTGTTCTGACAGTTCCAACATACGCTTCATGAAAATAGTTTAAGTGAGGCGTTGGATCACTCTCGATCCCTGATAAAGCTTCAATAAGAGGTTCGAGAGCGAGATTTGCTCTGAGGAAACAGTGAAACGCGAAGCGCCATCCAAGTTTTCCTTCTCTCTCTTAGCGACTTTGAGCTTTCTTGTCTACTTGGCATTGCTCCACCCGCCTTGGATTGCTTCGGCCCAGCCAGCGGCGCGAACTTTAGAGCAACAGGACGCTAGGCCCCTATCACAAGAAGTTAAGGACATCTCTCAAGCCAGCCTCCGTAACAGCTCCCAAGTTTTGCGCGTAGATGTAGAACTAGCTCTGGTAAATGTGGTCGTTACCGATCCCTTCAATCGCCTGGTTACCGGCCTTGATACTGACAACTTCCGCGTTTTTGAAGACAACGTTGAGCAGGAAATCACCACCTTCTCCTCCGAAGACGTCCCCATCTCTATCGGAGTGATCTTTGACTGCAGCGGCAGCATGAGCAACAAACTTGGCAAAGCCCGGGAGGCAGCCCTCGAGTTCTTTAAAACCGCCAATCCAGAGGACGAGTTTTTCCTGGTTAGCTTCAACGAACGCGCCGAGCTGACGAGTTCGTTTACCAGCAGTGTCGAAGACCTGCAGAGCCGCCTGATGCTTACTTCTTCTAAGGGTCGAACCGCTTTGCTCGATGCTATTTATCTTGGTCTCAGCCAAATGAGAGGTGCACACAACGCCAAACGGGCCCTTCTCATCTTGTCCGACGGAGGCGATAATCATAGCCGCTACCAAGAAAGCGATATCAAGCGGCTTGTGAAAGAAGCCGATACCCAGCTTTATGCGATCGGCATTTTTGATCCTCTCGAATACCGCGGCCGGACCTTTGAAGAACTTAATGGCCCATCCCTTTTGAGTGAAATCACGGAGATGACCGGCGGACGCGTTTTCGCTGCAAGTAACCTCAATGAACTGCCCGATATCGCTACGAAAATCGGCCTCGAGCTTAGAAATCAATACATACTGGGGTATAGGCCAAGCAACAAAACACGCGATGGGCGCTGGAGAAAAATCAAAATCAAGCTGCGCGCACCAAGGGGACTTCCTCCGCTAAGCGTTTACTCGAAGACAGGCTATTACGCCCCTGCGCATTAATAGGGTGCTCCAAACTCTCGTGCATCACCGAAAGTATTGATTTCCTTAGGGTTTCTACCTGATTGACCTCTGCGGGAGCAAATGTTAGGCCAGAGCAGATTTAACGGCTGCTTTGTTGTTTGGCCCCAAGGAGATGCAGGTGCTATGTAGGGCGTGCGGATCAGACAAGCAAACTGAGTTCACGGCGGAGATTGCCCTCCATTTTCCCGGACCGGGCAATCTTGATAAACCCCACCTCTTGGTCTTTCCTCGGATATTGGTTTGCTTGAATTGTGGGAGCGCGGGATTTACCGTGCCCGAAAGTCAGTTACACACTCTTGCTGACGAGATGATGCCGAGTCGGGGTGAGTCTAAAACAGCATGAAATTGCCGGTAATCTCGGTAATCCCGCTGCACAGGGAAGTTGAAGCGCTCTAACAAACACAGCACCGAGACCTGCATGCAAACGAAGGAATGGGATGGAAGGCCCTTGTGAGACCGAGAGCCCAACGTCGAAAAACGTTATTTCGAGCGCTGGATGGCAATCGTAGCTAACCTATGTCGTACAAGGGTGTTTCAGACAGTCAGAAATACTGCAATGCTCCTGCCCCAGATGTAAAAGACCTTGCCCTAGAGCAACGACTTAGCCCCCCATTGGCCATATTTTGGGAAGTGTGCACCTGGTCCACGCGCCGAGCCTCCACGCGTTGCATGGAGGAACTGAAGGGCAAGCTGGATGCCGATAGTTGTGAATCAACAGAAATTCTTCCTTCGTTTAGGAGAACGAATTCGCAGGTTGCGAAAGAAGTTCGCCCATTCTCAGGAGGACATGATTTCCTACGGCTTTTCGGCGCGCCATTGGCAGCAAATCGAGGCGGGCCGGCCAATTACAGTCTCAACACTACTGCGTGTGTGCGCTGCATTCGGAACCCCGATTGACCGCTTGGTTCGGGAGCTGGACAGAGGAATCTACGAAGACTAGCTTCGCATATCCCAGCTAATCTGCTCGTGGCCCTTTTCGAACGTCCTGCCTTATAAGGCTACGTACCCTTGAGAGGAAATTGTCCCGACGCTCTGACAAAAGCGGGGCAGTAGCGTGAATATACGCATTTTAGTGGCCGATGATTTTGTACCCTGGCGTCGCTTCGTTTCTTCGGTGATTCTGCCCAAGAAGCCTGGATGGCACATTGTTTGCGAAGCCTCCGACGGCGAGGAAGCAATCAAGAAAGCCGAAGAGTTTAGACCAGACATGATTCTGTTGGACATCAGTCTTCCCAAGCTCAATGGTATTGATGCTGCACGACAAATAGGTAAGATTGCCCCGGAATCAAAGATTCTTTTCTTGAGCGCGTTTGACTCCCAAGAGGTTGTGGAAGAAGCTCTAAATACTGGCGCGAGCGGTTACGTCGTCAAGTTGGACGCTGCAAGCGAACTGG
>QHYL01000524.1 GCA_003224105.1 Acidobacteriota bacterium
GAGAAAACTTCTTGCTCAATTTGTCTTCGTGGGCCTAAAGTAAGAACCGGAATCGTTTACGGTGCAACAGCTTCATTCGGATACATACACCCTTGGCGCAGGCTCCGTGCGGTTTCGCCCACACCATAGGCCCGTGCATTGATTCCTCAGGAAAAGATGAGCACCAGCCGCCGCGTAACACTTTTTGACATAGCCGACGCCCTCGGAATATCCACAGGCACGGTGCACCGGGCCTTGCACGACCATCCCGGCGTTAACGCGATGACCAGGATGCGTGTCCTGCAAGTCTCGAAGAACATGGGTTATCGGCCCAATGTGGCTGCGCGCCTCCTTTCCCAAAAGAAGCAGGTCCGGATTTCCGTCAACACGCTGAAAGGCACGACGTCGTTCTGGGACGAAGTTCGCGGTGGAATTCAGGAAGAAGCCGAGGCCCTGGGAACGCATGGGGCGGACATTGAATTCCGCACCTTTCCAAGTTTGGGCGAGGGCGAGGAGGAGGCTTTTGAGGCAGCCGTAGCTGCGAAGTCAGATGGCGTCATCCTGTTTCCCAGTCGTCCAGGCAGCGTGCGCACATGGATGCGTCGTGCTTCACGATCAAGGATTCCGATCGTTTGCGTCTCGACGGACGCGCCACACTCGAACAGGCTTGCCGTTGTTTCCGTGGACACCATGGCAAGCGGCGCTCTGGCCGCCGACTTGATGGGAAGATTCCTGAATCACCGGGGCAAGGTCGCAGTCACTCTAAGCGCGTTGGCAATTACCGAACACGCAGAAAAGTTGTCGGCTTTCGAGAAAACTCTCCGGACCTTGCATCCGGAGATATCTCTTCTTGATCCCATTGAAGATCATGACGTCGAATCCGAAGCCTACGATAAGTGCAGGAAGCTGTTCGCCGCGCATCCCGATTTGGCGGGGATCTATGTGACCACGGAGGCCTCGATGCCCGTCATTCAGGCTGCCCGGGACGCTCACTTACTGGACCGTCTTAACGTCATCGCGACGGACCTGTTCCCCGCGCTGATCGAACAAATTCGCGCCGGGAAGGTGAGCGCCACGATTCACCAGCGGCCTTACATGCAGGGAAGGCTGGCGTTTCGTATTTTGCAGGAATACTTGATCCATGGGCGGTACCCCGCCTCTCCGGTCACACTCGCTCCGCACCTGGTTATGGCCGGCAACCTTGATTTCTTTCTGGAGAAACAGGCTTCCGATGGCTCAAGCGTGAGGGCCGCGGCAAGCGATTTGCCTTCCGACTTGACGTACAACAACTACGACTAAGCGCTCCCCACGTCTCCGGTTCGAGACCGCGGTCTCGCAATCCATTGTTTCCGTCAGAAGTGTCGCGATTTCGCAGAGAGGCGGTCTTACGGTTCCACAACACGATGGATCTGATCGGCCGATAGATCTTTCAGTACTTGGCGCACGCCGTTGGGCCAGCGAACTTCGAGCTGTTTCACAGTCTTGAATGCGCCAAGACCGAAGTGCGCTCGCGGATCGCGTGAAGCTCCGTAGCCCGCGCTTGTGGAGACAATGTCATACTGGATGTTGCCATCCTCAGTCGTTAACTTGAGCTGAGCCCCGATGGCCATGCGGTTGCTTTTGTTTCCCACCAATTGAAAAGTCACCCAGTGATTGCCGTTCGATGTCACATTGCGAAGAATCCTGGCTTTTCCATTCAGGGCGGTGACGACAATGTCGAGATGCCCGTCATTGAAGAGGTCGCCGATCACCGCGCCCCGGTATGGCTCGGCAACCTGCATGTCGGCGCCTGCCTGCGCGGTCACATCTTGAAACTTCATTTTTCCCAGGTTTCGGAAAATCGAGTTGGGCTCGGCGTACGTCCGGTTCGTAAATTCCGCAACGTTATCAAGAACGTTCCCGCGAGCTACAAACAAATCCTTCAAGCCATCGTCATCAAAGTCCGCTACTCCGTTGGACCAGCCGGACATCTCCAAAGTGGGGCGCGCCAGACCGCTCCTGCCTGTGACATCGATGAAGATTCCGTTGCCGCGATTCTGGAACAGGGGAAAAGTCTCCAGTTCCGTAGCCGTGTGCCAGATATCAGGCAGGCCGTCATTGTCCAGATCGCGAAACTCCGCGCCCATCCCTGAAACGGCTTTGCCGTTTTCGGAATAAGCCACGCCCGCGTCCATGGCCACCTCTTCAAAGGCTTTGCCCTTGAGGTTGTGAAAGAGGGAATTGGGCATGTTGTCGTTGGCAACGAAAATATCAATGAAGCCGTCCCCATCGTAGTCATTGAAACCCACGCCCATGCCCTTGCCGAATTTTTTGGAGATGCCGGTCTGGTCGGAAACGTCGGTGAAAGTACCGTCGCCGTTGTTTCTATACAGCGTGGACGGGAGTGGTTCGTAAAACTTAGGGTGACAATAGGCCCGCAAACGTCCCCCGCTCAGACACACGGGGTCCTTGTTGACTTCCCACTTGCAGTAGTTCGAAACGAACAGATCCAACTTGCCGTCGTTGTTGTAGTCGACCCAGCCCGCGGCCGCGCTCCACATTTTCCGGCCCTTATACATCGGTGCGCCCACGCCAGCCTTATCGGTAACATCCGTGAAGCTGCCGTCGCCATTATTTCGATACAGATGATTCTTCGTCACGCTGGCGACGTAAATGTCCTGCCAGCCGTCGTCATCGAAATCACCGATGGCGATGCCCATATCGTAGCCGTCTCCCGCCAGCCCGGCCTTCTCGGTAACATCCGTGAAGGTTCCGTCATGATTGTTGTGGAACAGGCGGTTGTAGTATTTCGGGGAATCTTTTTTGAGGGATGGAATCGCCGCGCCATTAATGAAGAAGATGTCCGGGTATCCGTCGTTGTCGTAGTCGATGAGACCAACGCCTGAAACCATCGTTTCCGGCTGGTTTTTGTTCGGAGTGGGACTGCTGTCCGTCACAAAATCGATCCCCGATCCGGCGGTGATGTCTTCAAAACGGATGCTGGCGCTGCGGTCTGTTTGAACCGCAACCTCGACCGCAACTGCGCAGGAAACAATCGCCCCAATGGTGAGGATGAGCCGAAACATTGCTGAAATTCAGTCTAGCATAGCGAGACTTTCCCGGAATCCATCTCCCATCGCCTATTGATCCGCCGCATCGGACAACGCTTTCAGGCGCT
>QHYL01000525.1 GCA_003224105.1 Acidobacteriota bacterium
ATCTTTGGCAGGTCACGCCCGATGGCTCGAAAGCCGTGCGCCTCACCGACGGCGCCGCGAATCAAGTCCGCCACCGCTACGAAAAGCTTGACCCCGATGAAGAGTGGATTGATACCAGCAAGGCTATCTATCTCAGCTTGTTTGGCATCTGGAACAAAAAATCCGGTTTCGCTCGCCTTGAGCCCGGCCCTTCCGGCGCGCTCACCGAAGAGCATCTCGTCTGGCTCGACAAAAGCCTCGACCGCCTTGCCAAAGCCAAAGACGCCGACGTCTTCGAATACGTCTCACAAACTTTTGTCGAATCACCCAACGCCCTCATCGCCGGCCCCGATCTGAAAGACGCGAAAGCCGTCACGAAGACGAATCCCTTCCAAAACAACTATGCCTGGGGCCGCGAAGAGCTTATCGAGTACAAGAACAGCCACAACGAACGCTTGCAAGGCGCGCTCTTTTATCCTGCGGGCTACGACACTGCAAAAAAATATCCCATGATCGTCTACATGTACGAGAAGCTGTCCGACAATCTGCACCGTTACAGCCCGCCCTCCGAGCGCAACTATTACAACGTCAGCGCCATGAACGCCCACGGCTACTTCGTCCTCGAGCCTGACATTCTCTTCAAGCCGCGTGACCCCGGCGTCTCCGTTGCGGATTGCGTCACTGCTGCCGCAAAGCGCGTCATCCAGATGGGCGTCGTGGACCCGAAGAAAATCGGCATCATGGGCCACTCCTGGGGCGGCTTTGATACGACCTATCTCGCCACCCACACTTCTGATTTCTTCGCCGCCGCCGTTGCCGGCGCTCCCATCACCGATCTTGTCAGCAATTATGGTAACCACCACTGGAGTTCCGGCATTGCCGAGACCGATCACATCGAAACCGGCCAGCAGCGCATGGAAGTTCCCCTTTACGAAGACCTGCAGGCCTACATCCGCAACTCTGCTGTCTTCGGTGTATCAAGCATGACCACTCCACTCCTCATCGAAGTCGGTGACAGCGACGGCACCGTCTTTTTCCACCAGGGCGTTGAGCTGTACAACATCGCCCGCCGCGCCCAAAAAGACGTGGTCCTCATCGAATACGCGGGCGAAGACCACGGTCTGCGCAAGAAAGCTAATCAGATTGACTACCAGCGCCGCATTTTTCAGTGGTTTGGCCACTACCTGAAAGACGAGCCCCCCGCCTCGTGGATCACAAGAGGCGAGCCCTATCTCGACCGCGAAAGGGAACTACGCAAACTCAAAGCCGCCTCTGCTAAAGACTAGGTCTTATCTCCTCACGGCGTGTTATGCGGGGCGACGTGGCCAGGCTTGGCTCTGACCTCTAGCCAGGGCCTTTCTCGGGCCGGGCCGCGCCCCGCGGTCCGGTCGCTTTCCGTAATTCTCCCTCTCCCATGAAACGAAGTCGCTCGAAATGTCACTACTTTCATAACGGTTTGGAGGTACCCCCTCGATGACTGACGCAACGACATCGGATGGCGCTTTGAACTTGATTTCTCAAGCCACGGAACTACTGGCGGCTCACGGCGTTTACGCCCTGACCGCCATTTTCATCTTCTACCAGCAGCGCCGCGCCTACGTGGCCCTCAACCGCGCATCACCTGAAGACCATCCCTATTTTCGCAAGATCTACACGTCCGTCGTCGCGGCCACTTACGTCCTGATGGCCTTGTCCACCGGCATTTGGTTCTACGCGAATTTTGTCTACCAGCAGCATTCTTTTATCAAAGGCACCATCATGGGGCTAAGTGAGCAGCGCACGCCTCCGCTGAGCAGAGTCGACAAGCCGGAAATCATCCAGGCGATTGCCCCGGCGGGGGACGACGAGCTCTATACAGCCGAAAAAGCCTCGGTGATCGCGACCGACGGCACGCGCGACCTCAGCTGGGTGCTCTTTCCCAAGTCCAAGATCTCCAGCTTAGCGTTTCGTTTTGAACATCACTACGAGATGTTCCAGGCCGTCGCAGCCAATGCTGACCCCTTGGGATCGCTTCCTCCCCATAAGGCGGATACTATTCGCGGTTTGTTTGGTGTCGACCTGCGTAGCATTCAGTACTCTCCGGGAAGCTCTATTCAGCTCATGTATGAACCCGACCCAAGGGATGGCATAAGCAAGATTGGAAACCTGTACTTGCTGCTGGGAAGTAAAAAAGTGCCCCTTTCTTTTCAGACGACCAGCGCCGAGGCGCAATCCGCAAAGGAACCGCCTTCCTTGAGTTCAAAGCTCCTGCTTTATTTTTCGCCCTGGCGCGTTTATGCCGACCGGCTCGGCGGCAAGCCCTACTTCGGCGCGAACGGGGAGTACGATCCTGAATTTGGAAAAATCTTGAAGGAGCGTCTCGGCGGCCCCAGCCTGACCGCACAGCTGGAAACCCTGCAATTCCTCGTCGACCAGGGTAGCCGCTCTTTCAAGTTCATTGCTGACAGTTTGGTCGACAAATCATCTGGACGTTTTGACGAGGGGCTTCTCAAGCACAATCTTGCCTCCGCGGTTGAAAAACTTGAGTCCCAGGCCGTTCACGCCCCGCCGCAACTTTCTCTGGAACTGGCTATGGCTTCCTACCAAAATCAGGACTATAAGGCGGCCGCGCACTATTTTGACCGTGCCGGGGACGGTCCTATTCGCGAGACCGAGACCCTGTTCTATCGCGGCTATGCGCGTTATCAGGCCGAGGAGTACCAGCGCTCCGCGGACGACTTGCGGGAGTTCCTGCACGGGACTCATAAGCGGGAATTCGAGGCGCCCGCCCACGTCAACCTTGGGAATGCTCTCTGGAAACTCAGCCGTATTAACGAGGCCATTGTGCAATACAATAGGGCAATCCAGGCGGATCATAATTACGCGCCGGCGTATAACAATCTTGCTTATATGTTCGCGGAGCGCGGCGAAAACCTGGAACGCGCCCTCGATCTCGTGAATACCGCTTTGCGCTTGGACGCCGATAACCAGCAGGATCTTTCGGAGGACAAGGACACAAAAGGCTGGATCTTGTTCAAGTCCGGCAAAGCCAATGAAGCCTTGCCTCTGATTCAGGAAGCAGCGTCGCAAATCCAAAACGACCCGCTCGTTCAAAGTCACTTGCAGGTGGTCCAGCGAGCCGCTTCGCCAAAAGGGAAATGAGATTGTTTACCAGCGCGACGCTCAGAATTTGAGGCACGAGCTTTTTGTCGTTGTGGTCCGGCCAAAGCAAACGGCGGGCGTTGTTGCCGATTTTTACTCTTCCGAAAAATTTAATTTTGCAATCTTGTCGTCCTTCGTTAATCCAATCGAAATCATCAGCGTCAAATTCGGGTACTTCGCGCGATACCGGTAATTCCTTCGCTCGCCTTCTTCCGATCGCTCCATCAACT
>QHYL01000252.1 GCA_003224105.1 Acidobacteriota bacterium
CCCTTCAATCGTAATGCTGACTTCATCGCCGTCTTTTATCCACAACGGCGGAACCTGGGCCATGCCCACGCCGCTTGGAGTACCGGTGAAAATGAGCGTGCCGGGGAGAAGAGTCGTGCTTTGGCTGAGGAAAGCGATCAGGGCGGGCACGTCGTGGATCATGTCGCGGGTATTGGCGTTCTGCATGGTTTGGCCGTTAACGACCGTTTGAATGTGAAGCTTTCCGGGATCGCCGATGGAATCGGGCGTTGCAAGGCACGGACCGATGGGCGCAAAGGTGTCAAAACTCTTGCCCCGGCACCACTGGCTGCCGCCCATTTTCAATTGCCAATCGCGCGCGCTGACATCGTTTCCGCAGGTGTAGCCTGCGACGTAGTCGAGGGCTCGTTCGCGGGAAACGTCTTTACATTTCTTCCCGATGACGGCAACCAGCTCGCCCTCGTAATCGACTTGAGTACTCTTTGCACTCACAGGAATGCGAATCGGCTCGCTGGGATCCTGAACCGTGTTGGGGCCTTTTGCGAATACCACAGGATATTCGGTGACTCCCATGCCGACTTCATCGGCATGGCGGCGATAATTCTGGCCGATGCACCAGCGGATGATTCTCATGCTTGTCTCAAGCCCTTGCATCTTAGCAAGAGCGACCCCTTCTGAAAAATGACCATTGTACTTTATTATTTGAAAGGTCTGTGCCGGGATCAAAACCCGAACACAAGTTGCGAGCGCCTTTCGGAGAGCACTGATGGATGTCCATCAACTTGAACTATTTCTCGCGGTGATGGACTCGCCCAGCATGACGAAAGCGGCGGAGAAGAGTCATCTATCCCCGGGCGCCGTGAGCCTCCAGCTTCACAACCTGGCCGAGGAGCTGCATACCGAACTATTTGTGCGACGTGGGAAGCGACTCATTCCTACGCCAGCGGCGCTGCGGCTTGCGGAACGCGCCAAAGAAGTTGTGAAGCTGATGGGGCATATCCAGCAGGAGTTTGAGAACGACGTGACGAAGGACAGCCGCCCCTTTCACTTCGCGACCGGGGTGACCACGCTGATCTATCAGCTTGGCCCGCCACTGCGGCAATTGCGCAACAGCTTCCCGAATGCCGAGATTCGGGTGACCGTGAGCGTTACGGAGGAAATGATTGCAGGTTTGCATGACCGCCGGTTCGATCTGGCGCTGATTACGCTGCCGGTTCCTGAAGACAATCTTCAAATCGTTCCGTTGTTCGATGAGGAACTGCTTATTGTCCGCCCCTCGGCGAAGAAGGCGGCCAGCAACCATATTCGTTCGGTGCGCGCCGCCGAGTTGGCGGATGTTCCCTTCTTGCTTTATCCGAAACGAAGCAATGTGCGGCACTCGATTGACGAGTTTTTCTGGGAGATCGGCGTCCAGCCACGCGTGCAAATGGAGGCGGAGGACACCGAGGGCATCAAGCGGCTGGTAGAGTCCGGGTTCGGCTATTCCATCCTTCCGGAACACGCTTTGCGCGGGGGCTCACATTTTCTTCAAAAGCTACGTGTGGATGGTCGCCGACTGACGAGAAAGCTGGCACTGGCGATGATTCGAGCGGAGAGTCCGCGGAAGCTGACGGAGTCCATTGCAAGTTTTCTTCGCGACGCGCTTATGGAGCAACGCTAAACGGGTTTCCTGTCCTTGCAGGCTCACTCGTCGCGGAAACCTGTCCATTTCTGAAAGTTCGTACGGAAGAGGCGGTTTACGTCGCGCTGAATTTTTTGCCGGGTAATTTCCGCGCCGTCAGCGAGAAGCAATTGATATGCATTCGCAAGGATAGGTGCGAGCGTCCGCCGAGTGTTGTGCCACTTGTAGATGACCTGTTCGAGGACGCGAGCGTCGGAATGCTGGGGGATGAAGCTGGTTCCGAGCAATTCGATGCGCTCCCTGGTGATTTCCTCGACGATAGAAGGATTATTGAGGAACCACCAGCACCCGAAAGGCATCAGGTTATTGAACTTGCGGGCGTAGACAGCGAGTTCGTGCTGATTCTCACGGCTGAGGACGCTTACCAAGAAGCGGTTCTCAGGGAATTCGCGGCACAGATTCTCGATGGACCGCAGATCGGCCTTGCCGACAGCATCGCCTGCAAGACGCAGCCGTGGATTGACTTGCCGGCGCACGCCAATCATCAGCGACATCGGCAGACCGAGTTCACGGCACGACGGCAGTACGGCGTCGCTTAACAACTTGCTTGTGATACAGCGCTCGTCTGGGAATTGGAAAGTGTCGGCCAGCGAAACGGCCATATACAGCGGACGCATGCGCTTGTGCCAGTCAGCGAGGAAACGGCGGACCTCGTCAATGGATTTTCCCGACGCACGCTCGTCCACTGCGTAGCCTTCGCTAGCCAACTGCTGCCAGTGCTGGGGCCAACCCCAAAGGATGCGGTCCAACCGGATGACGGCATGGAACTGGGGATGATTTTGGCCGCCACTCATCCAAACGGGACGCTCTTCCGGGTCGAGCGGATCGTTAGTCATCACGACGTCGCTCGCGCCCGCGATCTGAAGCACTTTTCGAATGTGGCTCTGAATCGATTGCGCACCGAAGAATCGCCGCGCCTCCTGCAATCCCGAAGCGTTCGTCGGAAGCCCAAACGCGTCTAAAACGGCAACGACACCCCGTGTTGATTCGGAAATGGGGCTGTTCTCGACAAACAACGCCTGCCAAATGGCGTCGGCGCGCTCGGTCTTCGAGAGTTTCCAGTATTCTTCCGGCGTAGTGTCCGAGGAGCGGAAGAACTCGGACTCGAGATAGTGATAGGTCAGAAGCTTGTCAATGCCCCACAATCCAATTTTGCCAAAGGCCGGCGAAAACAGATGCGTATGAATATCAATAACTTGCGTGGAGGCCAGCACGTCCTGTACTTCGCCCAGAATTTGTTCAGACTTCAAGCGCCGGGCTGAAGCTGCGGAAGAACCATTCTTGCGTGGTGATTTGATGGATGTGGCTGTCATTGAGTGGAATATAGGAGGCGTCCCGAAGAGTGTCAAACCGAAAGAACTGAAAGGAGCTTTCAGCCAACCTCAAGCGTCGAGCGGCCGATTTCTGTCCATGTCTCCCCTATTCAGCCTAAACAATCGCTTTAGGAACTCTCAACACTCCGGTTTCCCTGAGTTGGATTAAGATTGGCAGGTCGAAATGGGCCTTGCCATGTCCACACGAGTCATTCTGGAGGTTGTATGTGCGCTTTAGCTGCTTCCCGGCGCGATTTTCTCAAGACCACCGGCGCCGGCGTTGCCGGAACCGCGTTAGCTTCAACTGCTTTGGGGTATTCGCGAATTTTGGGCGCGAGCGATCGTGTCCGGGTGGCCATCTGCGGAGTGCGCGGCCGCGGCAACGATCACATCCGCGGCTTTTCGCGTGTCCCGAACACGGACATTGCGGCTCTCTGCGACGTGGATGAAACCGTGTTGAATCAGCGATTGGGGGACGTCGAGAAGCGAGGACTGCCCAAGCCAAAGTCCTACGTTGATGTGCGCAAGCTGCTCGAGGACAAAGACATTGATGCGATCTCCATCGCCACACCGAATCATTGGCACTCCTTAATCGCCATCTGGGCGTGCCAGGCGGGGAAAGACGTTTACGTAGAAAAGCCCTGTTCGCACAACTGGTTTGAAGGGCGGCAACTGGTGCGCGCGGTGAAGAAGTACAACCGGATTTGCCAGCATGGAAGCCAATCGCGCTCGAATCCCGGAATGATCGAAGGCATTCGTCACCTGAGCGACGGCACAATCGGCGATGTTTATCTGGCGCGCGCGATTTGCTACAAGTGGAGGCCATCGATTGGGCATGCGCCCGAGGAGCCCGTTCCGGCCGGCGTGCACTACGACCTGTGGACTGGACCGGCGCCGATGAAGCCGTTTACGAAAAACCGGTTTCACTACAACTGGCACTGGATCTGGGACACAGGAAATGGCGAAGTCGGGAATCAGGCCATCCATGAAATTGATATCGCCCGTTGGGGGTTGGGAGTGGCGTTTCCTGTGCACGTGGCTGCGATGGGCGGACATTTCATGTTTCAGGACGACCAGGAGACGCCAAATACGCTGCACGCGACGTTCTGTTTCGAACCGGATGGCAAGCGCAAGATGCTGGAGCTTGAAGTGCGTCACTGGATCACCAATCACGAGGCGGAGATTGGCACTGGCGCGTATGGGGCCGGCGGCGTTCCAGCTGCGGGGTTGAATGCGGCGGTCGCGGCAAACAAGACCGACAAGAAGACTGCTGACAAACAGCAATCGCTGGGACCAAAGGACGCGAAGACAAACACGATCGGCAACATTTTCTACGGATCCAAGGGTTACCTCGCGGCTGATGGATACGACTCTTACAAGACGTGGTTGACCGATGAATGCGTCCCTGGACCGTCCGGCAAAGGATCGGGCGATCACTATGCGAACTTCGTGGATTGCGTTCGCAGCCGCCGCGCCGAAGACATTCATTCACCGATTGAAGAAGCCCATATCTCGACGACGCTGGTGCATCTGGCGAATGCGTCGTACCGGCTGGGGCGCGCGCTGCGGTTCGATCCTGAAAAGGAGACGGTCATTGGCGACGAAGAAGCGAAACGCATGCTGCGCGGGAGTTATCGGCCACCTTATGTTGTGCCGGAAGAAGTCTGAGGCGTGGAAAGCCACGACAGTGGAAAGCTACGAAAGTTGATGATGCGCATCCCGGTTGCTGCAACATTCTTTCTTCTTGGTGCGGCGGCAATGATGACTGCGATTCTGTCAGCGGTTCCGCGTCCAAGCGAGCATGTTTCTGTCACGGTGGACGAGCAGGACCGCCGCGTGGACATCTCCATCGATGCCCAGTCATTTACGTCGTACATCTGGCCGGCCAGGCTCACGAAGCCGGTTCTCTACCCGCTGCGCACGGCCAAAGGCACGATCATAACGCGCGGGTATCCGCTGGAGCCGCGCCCGGGCGAGCGCCTGGATCATCCGCACCATGCCGGGATGTGGCTGAACTACGAGAACGTGAATGGAATTGATTTCTGGAACAATTCGGAAGCGATCAAACCACAAGATGCTCCAAAAATGGGGACGATTCAGCAGCGGGCTATCCTTTCGGCGAAAGGCGGGGCGGACCAGGGCGAGTTCGAGGTCGAGGCGGATTGGCTGACGTATGACAAAAAAGTCCTGCTAAAAGAGCACACGCGGTACGTTTTTCGCGGCGGACCGGGCTTGCGCAGCGTAGACCGCATCACCACGTTGCAAGCGCAGGACGAAAGAGTTGTTCTTGCTGATGCTAAGGACGGCATGCTGGGTTTACGCGTCGTACGCGCGCTGGAAATGCCTTCGGACAAGCCGGAGATTTTTGCCGACGCGAGCGGCCGAGCGACCACCGTGGCGAAGCTCGACAACACCGGAGTGAACGGCGTTTACCTGACCAGTGAGGGCAAGAAGGGCGAAGCGGCGTGGGGCACACGCGGGCGCTGGTGCAATTTGAGCGGAAAGGTGGGCGAAGAACCAGTCACGATTTCGATTTTCGATCACCCATCGAATCCGGGCTTTCCCACTTACTGGCACGCGCGCGGCTACGGGCTATTTGCTGCCAATCCGCTGGGCGAGAAAGTCTTCAGCAATGGCAAAGAAGAATTGAACCTTACGGTGGCTCCCCGCCAGAGTGTTACGTTCCGCTACCGCGTGCTGATCTCGTCGGAAATCAGCACGCCGGAAAGCACCGAAGCGGCTTATAAAGCCTTTGTCGCGGCGTATCACTAGTGCTTTAATGCACTCACTCCCATGACCTTTCATATCGGATTGATTGGCGGCGGCAATATTTCGGAGACGCATGCGCGGGCGGCGCGCGCCATTTCCGGTGTAGAGGTTGCTGCGGTATACGGAACCAATTCTGAGAAGGCTCGCAAACTCTGTGTCGAACATGGCGGGAGACCGTACACGGATTTCGCGGCGTTTCTGGCGCACCGCCCTATGGATCTCGTCATTATCGGGAGTCCCTCGGGACTGCATGCCACTCAGGGCATCGCCGCGGCCAAGCAGGGCTTGCACGTTTTGACGGAAAAGCCGATTGACATCAGCACGAGGTGCGCGGATGAACTCATTGAAACAGCCAAGAAGTCGGGAGTGAAGCTGGGGGTGATTTTTCAAGACCGGATGAAGCCGCACATCCGCCAACTGAAGGACTGGATCGACCGCGGGCTGCTTGGCGAGCTGCTGCTGGCCGACGCGCGCGTGAAATGGTACCGGCCGCCGGAATACTACGCCAATTCGCGCTGGCGCGGCACGCTGGCACTTGATGGCGGCGGAGCTTTGATGAATCAGGGCATCCACACGATCGATCTGCTCTTGTGGCTGCTCGGTGATGTTTCTCGCGTCCAAGCGCGCGTGGCTACGCAGCTTCATCCGATTGAATCCGAAGACACAGCCACAGCCATACTCGAGTTTGCCAACGGGGCGATTGGCGTCTTTCACGCCACCACGGCCGCTTATCCCGGCTATCCGCGCCGCGTTGAAATTTCCGGAACAGAGGGCACCGTCGTTCTTGAGCACGACCGCATCATCGCTGTTGATCTACGCAACGCCCCCGCCGAGGGCGCCAAGTTCGCTGAACGTGATGAGAATCGAAGCGGTTCTTCGGCAGTGGTCAGTGATTTTCGCGGGCATCAAGCGATGATTGAAGATTTTCTTTGCGCTGTCCGGAAGGATACGACTCCTGCCTGCGACGGGCACGAAGGCCGACGAAGCCTGGCCCTCATCGAAGCCATTTATGCTGCTGCCCGCACGCCCGACCGAACTGCGGGGCGTAAGAACAGCAATTTTCACTGGGATACCAGCCAATAGCACTCTCAGAGCTGGCGGACTGTTCCTCGGACCACAAACTCCGTGGGCAGAATTCGCTGACTATAGGCCATTTGAGGATGATGAAGCCGCTCGAGAAGCATCTTCATGCAGGTTTGGCCAATCTCTTCTTTGTAAACGCGAACAGTGGAAAGTGGAGGGTCCATTAGCACGGCTTCCTCGCGGTCGTCGAAGCCGACCAGGCTGATTTCCTCCGGCACTTTGACTCCTTGCCGCCGCAGAGACAGCCACAAACCATAGGCCGTTTCATCGTTGCCAGCCACGACGGCAGAGGGGCGCGACAACCCTGCCAGTATTCGTTCGGCACTCTTTTGGCCGAAATCCACGAAACCGTCGGCCTTTCGGGGCAGGATCGACACGGGTTTGAGCTTGTTCTCGCGCATGGCCTGGCGGTAGCCGTCAAACCGACGACGAATCCACGGATAAGAAAGGTCCCCGGCAAAACCTATCTCACGGTGGCCCTGTTCGATCAGATATCGCGTGGATTGGAGCGTCCCGCTGAAATCGTCAAAACCTACTTGATCGTAAAGATGGTCCCCGTCCATTCCAACAACATTGTTACTGAACGCGACAAAAGGCATCCGGATGGCTTCGATTCTGCGAAGCAGATTCGGATAAATGGTGCCTGCCAAGATGACGCCGTCGATAAGCCCGTGCTCCTGAAGAACGGGAGGCAGATCGATCTTCTCGGGGGCCGTTCGCGGGGAATAGTGGAGCACGGCAAATAGCACATGGTGTCTCAACCCGCTGGCATAGGACTCGACACCTTGTAATATGCGGGCATGAAAAGGATGAATAAAGTCGCGGTTGCTCAAAAGGAAGCAGACAATTTCCGAGCGGCGCTTGAGAATGCGCCGGGCTTGGGCGTTAGGGCGGAACCCCAGGCGGCGGATCGCTTCGTTGACGCGAGCACGAGTTTCCAGGCTCACTTGTGAACTCGAATTCAGGACACGCGAAATCGTGCCAATGCCCACTCCGGCGGCGCGCGCCACATCCCGAATGGTGGTCTGTTTTGGAACTGCTTCCATGCCCGAGCCGATTTTCGGCATCTTTCGCATTTTCCCTTGACCCGTATGGAACCCTGAGGTGTCACCCAGTTTAGCACACCCGAAGGCTCCAAAAGAGCAGGAACACTGAAGGTTTACGACAGGACATAGGCACGCAGTTTTCCAAGGGGCACAAAAAGATCGATAAAAGGGATTCAGTTTTTCAAACTTCTGTCTTGACAGGAGCGTTGGGCGCAGTTATTTTGTGGAACCAGTTCCACGCATTTTGATGAGTGTTTCTGCCGAAGTGGGAGTTTTAGGAAGTGGTGGGAGGAGGGGTGGAAGGCTATGAACAAACTTTTTGGCACGTCTTCCTTTAGGAAGTTTCAGATCAGATCTTGGACCGAGAGACTGGCGCTGGAATTGGTTGCCGTGTGTGGCTTGGTCAAATTCGGGCGGCTGAGCATGGCAATCCTGCTAGGCTTGAGCCTTGCGGCGTTTTCCACTCCGATCATGGGGCAAGCCGTCAATGCAACTCTTCTCGGTACCGTGACAGATGCCAGCGAAGCGGTTGTTTACGGAGCAAAAGTCACCGTCACCGAGATAAAGACCGGAGTCAGCCGCTCGACAACCACAAACGAAAGCGGGAATTATGAATTTCCCAATCTTCCACCCGGACAATATGAGGTAGCCGTGGAGCGCGAAGGTTTCAAGAGATCGGTTCGATCCGGCATCGATGTCTTGGTGAACAGCGACGTTCGCGTCAACATGGTTCTCCAGCCCGGTACCAAAAGCGAAGTCGTCGAAGTCATGGCAGAGATTCCGATTCTGCAGACGGATCGGGCAGACGTCGGGGCGAAGATGGAGGCAAAGCAAGTGACCGACCTGCCCCTCGGCAACAATCGCAATTTCCAGAATCTGGTCAATTTGGTGCCGGGCGCTACGCGGGCGCATCGCGTGCATTCTGAGTTCTTCAATGCTCAGGACAGCTTGTCAACGGAAGTAAATGGCCAGACGCGCCTGTTCAACAACCTGCAGATTGAAGGAGTGGACGACAATGAGCGTACCGGTCTGCTTCAAATCTACATTCCGCCGGCCGAGGCAATCCAGACGGTGGACGTAAGCACGAGCAACTATACCGCGGAGTTCGGACGCGCTGGCGGAGCCGTGACGAATGTTATTTTGAAGTCCGGGACGAACGACTTCCATGGAGCAGCCTACGAATTTAATCGCATTAGTGCTTTGGCAGCAGTACCGTTTTTTCAAGACACCAGGATCACGCCAAAAGCCCCCACCACCTACAACTACTACGGGGGGAACATCGGCGGGCCTATTCTGAAGAACAAGCTTTTCTTTTTCGGTGACATCCTAAGGATTGATGATTCGCGCGGTAAGTTTGACAAGCTGAGCGTACCCCGGGATGACTTCCGTAACGGGGATTTTAGCGCGGTTTCTCAGCCTATTTATGATCCCTATCAAACTGACCCTGCGGACCCCACCCACGGGACGTTAGTTCTCGATGCGAGCGGGAACCCGATCCCCGTTGCACCGGGAAGCCGTACGCAGTTTCCGAATAACATGATTCCCGTGAGCCGATTCAGTCCTTTGGCGCTAAAAATTCTAGCGCTCGTTCCGCATACGAACTTGCCCTCGCCCGGCCTGGTCAGCAATTATCAGCAAACGACTCGTTTCCTGAAAAACACCACGGCCTTCGATACCAAGTTCGACTTTAACCGCAGGGACAACGACCGCTACGCTTTCCGTTTCAGCCGGGCCGTTCAGAGCCTCACCGATCAGCCGATTTTTGGCCTGGCGGGAGGGCCTAAGGGCGGAGGTTTTCAAGGCACAGGCAAACAACACGTACAGAGCGGAGCTCTTAACCATACCCACGTGTTTTCGCCGACTTTGATTGCGGAGACTCGACTCGGCCTGAGTCATTACCGAAATATCGCGCACAACTCGGATTATGGCTCAACTGCTTCAGATGACTTGGGCATTACTGGCGTCAACCTGGATGCGTTCACCAGCGGCCTGACCGCAATTGACATCCAAAACGGTTTCTCGAGCCCCATGGTTGGTTACTCGGCTTCGCTGCCCTGGGACCGCGGCGAGAGCAATATCAACGCCGTGACGAACTGGACGAAAATTCAAAATAATCACACCTTTAAATGGGGAGTGGACTTCCGGCGTCTCCGCGACGATTTAGTGCAGGCGCAAACGTTTGGACCACGCGGAGTCTTCCGCTTCGGCACCAGCACGACCTCAACGCCAACGTCGCTGACCTCCCGGGGGAACAATTTCGCTGCGTTCTTGCTTGACGCGCCTTCGGAAGTAGGCCGCGACGTTTCCGTCATTTCCGGATCCTGGCGCGAATCGGAGCTTTTTAGCTATGGACAGGACAAATGGCAGCCAACCACCAAGCTGACTTTGGATATCGGGCTGAGGTGGGAACTCTATTTTCCGCCGACGCCGGCGCATTCCGGCGGCTACTCTAACTATGATCCCACCAACAATACGCTAGTCCTCGCAGGCATTGGTGGTAACCCCGTGAACCTCGGCCGCAACACGTACTACCATTACTTTGCTCCCCGCTTCGGTTTGGCCTATCGCTTCACAGACAAATTCGTCTTGCGCGGCGGCTTCGGCATCAGCTATGAGCCCTTCCCCAATAATGCCTACGCTTGGAACTACCCGGTGCGCCAGGCCAATGGTACGAACCAATTGAGCGCCGGCGACCTGCCAACATGGCCCAGTGGCCAGATTGCCACGATGAGCCTCGGGTTTCCCACACCGGCACCAGCGGCGGTGCCGAATAACGGGATCGTGTCCGGCGTATGCCAAGTCCGCCCCGTTCCGGGAGTCGCGTGCATTGGGCTAAATTCCCAATACAACGTCATCGACAAAAACTTTCAGCAGCCGTACGTGGAATCCTGGAATGTAGCCTTGGAGCGGTCTTTGCCTAAGAATTTCGTGTTGACGGTTGCTTACGTGGGCAATCATGGTGTGGACATTCCTATGGACTATGATTTGAATGCCGCCACGGCTCCGGGCATCTGCCAGTTTGTCGCTCCTGGAACCGCCGGATGCCAGCCGACCGATCCTCCGACCAAATTGGTGAGCAGTACCTGCTCCCTCCGGCCCATGTGCGCTCTGTATGACAGAACGGCTGCCACGGATTTTCTGTTCAAGCCGACCAGCTCGAATTATCACGCATTGCAAACGAGATTCAATCACAGGACAGGCATGGGTCTGTCGCTAACTACTTCCTACACTTTCGCAAAAGCATTGGCGTACAGATCAGATGTGGGGGATGGAGGCGGGAACGACGGAGGCGGTCCATCCTTCTATCTGAACTTCCAGCGGAACTACATGGAGATGAGCAACAGCCGCAGACACACTTTCGTGCAAAGCGTTGTGTATGAGTTGCCGTTTGGCAAGGGCAAGCCCTTTCTGCATTCAGGCTGGGCGAACTGGGTTGCGGGTGGCTGGCAAGTGAGCACCGTCATGACGATTATGAGCGGAAGACCGCTGGATTTCAGCGCTAGCGGAACTTCACTTAACGCACCGGGCACACGTCAGACGCCCATTCAGATTGCGCCGTTCCGCGTTCTGGGAGGGATCGGCACGACCGCTCTTTGGTTCGATACCACAGCCTTCTGTCCGGTTTCTTCAACTCCGCCTGCTGGCTGTCCAGCTTCTCCAAACGGCACGCTAGGAAACATGAGCCGCTTCAAGTTTGCCGGCCCGCGCTATTTCAACCTGGATACCGCAATGTTCAAGAGGTTCCCCGTCACCGAGCGAGTGGGACTCGAGTTTCGAGCCGAGGCTTTCAGCGTGACCAATTCCCCGATATTCGACCAGCCGAGCGGGAATGCCGGAGATCCCGTTAATTTCGGCCACATTACCGGCACGATTGGCGGCAACCGATCTGTCGAACTCGGAGCCAAGCTAACGTTTTAGACGAGGCGAAAACCTACGCGTTCAACGCGAACGTATTAGAATGACGTAGCAGCGTTTTGAGGGAAGCATTTATGTGGTGTCGAATACCGCGCCGCGAATTCCTTTGGGGGATAGGAGCTGTTACGGCTGCAACCGCAGTTCCCTCTTTCCCCGACCACCATTTGCGCGCGGGAGAACGGCTCTATCCCCCGATAGATTTGTCGTACTTCGACACGCCCATTACGCCAGCGCCCGGCGAAATTCATTTGGGATATGCGTCCATCACCTGGAATGGAGATGACCGCCAGGCGATTGAGGACATTGCCGCACTGGGATTTCCCGGGATTCAGTTGCGTTCCAACGTGCTGAAGGAATTTGCAAGCGCCGCCGAGTTACGGGCTTTGCTCGAAAAGCATCAACTGAAGATGGTTGCCCTTTCGAGCGGCGGCGTGCGCATCGATCCTGCTGTCGAGAGCGAGGAGATCGCCAGGCACACCGCGAACGC
>QHYL01000526.1 GCA_003224105.1 Acidobacteriota bacterium
TCGATGGTGCGTAAAGTGTGTTCGTCCACGGTGTAGCGGTGATAAAAGTCACGCACCACCAGCGAATCGATCAGCCCGAACTCCGGGAGGACTTCCATCAAGAGCCCCAGCCGCTGCATCGGGCGCAACGCCAGGCCCGGGTAGTCCGAGCCCAGGATTTCGCGCAGCTTTTCCCACGGCATTTCCTGGTTCTTGGGTGGAAGCTCCGGGTGGATCAGGACATATCCGATGCTGCGTTCCCCTTCGCGGCTCAGCTGAGTGCCCGTACGCGCGCACTCAGCGAAAAGGGAATAGGTAATCGCGCGGTCGGAAAGAGCCGAAAGATCCACCACTTCCAGCAGTCCATCGCGCACCTGGAAATATTTCCCGTCGCCGGCTTCGACTCTCGATGCGCGCGCGGCATTCCTGAGCCGCTGGCGCAGCGTCAGCGGGACCGGTGCTTTCTGTTCGAGGTAGCGCAAGAGCTGCCGGTTCAGCGTTCGCGCATGGCGAAAATATTGCCGCATCCAGTCCGATGGCGTACGCGCAACGCCGTCGCCGATTCCCAGAGCATGCTCCGCCGAGGCTTCCTGCAGTTCGTAGGTCAGCGTGTTGTCGTTGCGCCCGTTGGTGTAATGCAGGAAACATCGCGTCGCGCTGAGAAAATCAACCGCGGAAGAGCACATCTCTTCTTCGGCCGCGGTGATGTTGCGAATTCCCTTTTTCTCTTCCGCGAGTTGCCGCAGCCAGATGGTCGCCTGGTAGTCGCGCATTCCGCCCGGCGACTCTTTCACGTTGGGCTCCAAGTGGAAAATCGTGTTCCCATAACGCGTCAGGCGGTCTCGCGTAAGTTTGTGCAACTGTGCCAGCATAAAGGGCCGGGCCTGTTTCTCCGAGCCCGGCAGCACCTTTTCGTCCAGTTTTTCGAAAAGGCTTGAATCTCCCGCCAGGAACCGGCGATCCAGCAGCGCCAGGTGAAATTCGGCGTTGTCCTCTTCAATGCGCTTGCACTCTTCCAGCGTCCGTCCCGCCGAACTCACTCGAAATCCCAGGTCCCACAACGTCCGCGAGAATTCTGAAATCAGCGGCCGGAATTCCTGCTCCGTCTTCTCGCTGCCAAACAGGAAGAGAATGTCCAGGTCGGAGTACGGAAAGAGCATCCGGCGGCCGTATCCGCCGAGCGCAATCAGGCAAAGCCCAGCCGATTCGCGGCTCTGCACTCGCAACACTTCGTCGAAAATCTGGCGAACGTGGTGGTCCGCCAACTCGCAAAGCGCATGGAGCGTTTCTCGCGCACTCGTGCCCGATTCAAACCCTTGGCGTATTTTTTGCCGTTCGGCGTCGGCCTGCGGGCCAAGCACGGACAACGGTGTGGGAGATTCTTGCATGTTCTTAGAGGGCGGGACGCCTGCATTCAATCCCGGGCGGGCAGCGGTTGTCACGTTCAGTCGCCTCGCGGCCAGGTTTCCCTTTGCCCGGAGGCTGGGAACGAATACCAATACCTAGAGCGCATTTTCGCCGCGCTCCTCATTGCGAATCCGGATGGCTTCGTCCACCCTCGATAGGAATATCTTACCGTCACCAATCTTTCCTGTCTTGGCGGACTTCAGGATGGTGTCCACGACGCGGTTCACGAGGTTGTCAGGCAGAACCATCTCCAATTTAATCTTTGGTAGCAGGTCAACCGTGTATTCGCGCCCCCGGTACACTTCTGTGTGGCCCTTCTGGCGGCCGTGTCCGCGCACTTCCGTCACGGTCATTCCTTCCACGCCAATTTCGCGCAGCGCATCCTTCACCGATTCGAAGCGCGAGGGCTGAATGACTGCCTCAAGTTTCATCATGGATGTTTCGCCTTGGCCCCCTGCTTGACGCTCTCGTGACAGCCATCCTTAAGTCTCAAGGTTATAAGCCTCTTCGCCGTGTTGCGTAATGTCCAAGCCTTCCATTTCATGTTCTTCCGGCACGCGGATGCCGGTTACCCAATCCACAATCTTGAGCAATACAATCGTTCCCACGAGCGCGAACACCCACGCTATCACCACGCCCACCAATTGGTTGCCCACCTGGCCCCAATGGCCGTCAAGCCCGCCTACGGATTTCCCAACACCGAAAATAGGATTAACGACCTGTTGAGCGAAAACGCCTGTCAACAGCGCGCCAATCGTTCCTCCGGCGCCATGCACGCCAAAGGCGTCCAGCGCGTCATCATACCCGAACGCAGCCTTCACTTTGGTCACCATGAAGAAGCACAGGACTCCGGCAATGGCACCAATGATCAGCGCGGGCATCGGCCCAACAAATCCGGCGGCGGGAGTAATCGCCACCAGCCCCGCCACGGCGCCCGAAATTGCGCCCAGCGCGCTGGCCCGGCCGTTCTTGACCCATTCCGCCGCGCTCCAGCTCAACGCCGCCGCAGCGGCCCCAAAGTGCGTGGCCACAAACGCACTCGATGCCAGCGAACCCGCCGCCAGCGCGCTCCCCGCGTTGAAGCCGAACCAGCCCACCCACAGCAGGCACGCGCCGATAAAGCTCAGCACCAGGCTGTGCGGGGGCATCGGCTGCTTCGGATAGCCGGACCGTTTGCCCATGTACAGCGCGCACACCAGCGCCGAAACACCCGATGAAATATGTACGACGGTTCCGCCCGCGAAATCCAGTGTCGGGAATCTTCCTCCTAGGGCGGCGTTCAGCAATCCACCTTTACCCCAAACCATGTGCGCCAACGGCGCATACACCACCAGGAACCACAACACCATGAACAGCACCGTGCCGCTGAATTTCATGCGCTCGGCCGTCGCTCCGGTAATCAGCGCCGGCGTGATCACGGCAAACATCAACTGGTACACCATGAACGTCATCTGCGGAATCGTCCCCGCGTAATCCGCGTTTGGCTCCGCGCCCACGCCGCGCAGGAACGCGTGTTCGAATCCGCCAATCACCGGCCCGCTGCCGCCAAAGCACAAGCTGTAGCCCACCAGGGCCCACATCACCGTAATCAACGCCATCAATGAAAAACTCTGCATCATGATGGCCAGCGTGTTTTTCCGCCGCACCAGTCCGCCGTAAAAAAGCGCCAGCCCCGGCCCGGTCATCATCAGCACCAGCGCCGCGCTTACGAGCATCCACGCATTATCGGCCGACGATTGTGCCGCCTTCACGTCCTTATCCAACTGCGTCAGCTTGTCGTTTACCGCTGACGCCGGATCGGGAAGAGAGGCAGCGAGAAGCAGGGGGGCGTTAGAGGAAACCGGAGCAGAAGGGGCGGGAGTTTGTTGCGCAGCGAGCGGCGGGGCGATGGATAGAGCGGCGAGCAGGACAGTCCCAATCAGCAGGCTAAGCCTGAAACTACACCGACACCCTGCGCACTTCATAAAGTTGTCCGCTCCGCTGGTCTGGATTCACTGCCGGGGGCCCGACACTCTGTCGCACAGGATTATACGCATCCCGC
>QHYL01000253.1 GCA_003224105.1 Acidobacteriota bacterium
TCGCGCGCAACACGCCTGAAATCGCCGTCGAGACAACAAGACCACAGGTCGCGCCGAGGATCACTGGAAGCATTCCCTGGCGCACAATCAATCGAAGGACGTCGTTTTTGGAAGCGCCGAGTGCCAGCCGGATCCCAAGCTCTCGCGTGCGCTGCGTAACGATGTAAGCCATAACACCGTAGATGCCCACCGCAGCCAGAGCGAGAGCGAGGATCGCCAGAATTCCCGCGAAGATCGCAGCAGCTTGCGGAAGCAGCTGTTGCGTCTGAGCAAACATGTCGAGCCTGTCGAATCCAAGCGTTGGCAAAAGGTTCTTATCGAACGCTCCCAGAGATGTGCGCACAGCAGCCAGAGTGTCTCGCGGGCTCCTGGCAACGCGAATCAGCACAGCGTTGGGTTGAAACGCATTCGTGGGGAGATAAACGTACATGGGATCGATTCTCGTTAGGTTGAAAAATCGGACGTCCTTGGCTACGCCTATTATTTCGTATTCTTTCCAGTTCCAGGCGCCCTTGTCGTCTCGGAAAGGCCGAGCCAACTTGAGATGCTTTCCTACCGGGTCTTCCCCTGGCCAAGCTGTGCGAGCGGTAGACTCGCTGACCACGGCAACGGGAAGCAGTTCCTCGGACTCTTGCGGGGTGAAGGCCCGCCCGCGGACGATGGGAGTGCTTAGAGTCGAGAAATAACTCGGCGAGACATAGTTGACAAGTGTTTGGTCAGGCAGACTCATCGAAGAAGCGTGGCTTCCCTCTATTTGCAGCAAGAACGTCATGGTGCCCAAGTAAGGCAGGCGATCGGTAAGCGCGACATGGGCAACCTCGGGAAGCGTTTGCAGGCGAACCAGTATTTCCCTCTTTGTGGTTGCCGCTTTGGCCTTGTCACTCCCCAGGTCGAGGCTCAAAAGGAAAACGGACTTCGTCTCGAAGCCGGGACTCGCCGCTTGGGACCTCAGCAGGGCGCGCAAGAGCAACCCCGAGGTAATGAGCAAAACCATCGAAACCGTGACCTGCCCGCCGGCCAGGAAGCTGCGGAATCGCGACTGGCTGAGCGGCTGCCCCGAGGCGCTGCCTTCTGACTTGAGCGCCAGGGTGAGGTCCGCTTTGGAAGACCGGAGCGCTGGCCACAAGCCAAATAAGATTCCGGTGATCAGCGAAAGCCCGAACGCATAGATAAAGACTCGAACATCCGGAGTGAACGGCGCGATCGAGATACTGCCTCCGAGCAGGGTTTGCATGAGCCGGACTAGTCCGAGCCACGCGAGCTTTGTGGCCCACAAAGAAAACAGCAAGCCGGCCATTCCGCCCAGCAAAGCGAGCAAGACACTTTCCGTCAGTAACAGCCGGATGAGCCGTCCGCGGCTGGCGCCCAAGGCAAGGCGAGTCGCGATTTCTTTTTGGCGATTGGCTGCTCGCGCCAGCAACATGTTCGCCAGATTGACGCAAGCAACCAGCAGAACGAGCCCTACCGCAGCCATCAGGCCGGCGGCGAACGCTCTAAACCAAAGATCCTCTGTCTCGCCGAAGTACGTGGCACGCCGAAGAGTCATCGTGATCGTTTCGTCGGACGCAAGTGTTTGGGGCTGCGCGAGCTGGCGCGTCAGAACGCCTGCCTCAGCTTGGGCCTGTCCAAGACTTATTCCGGGCGCGAGGCGGCCGAGTAACTGGAGCTGGCGATTCACTGGTTCGTGGAGCCAATCACTTTTTGGAATTAGTTGCGTTTGCATTGCGAGGGGAGCCCAGAACTCGGGCACTTGCGGCGGGTTGCCGGTACCGATGAACTCCGGCGGGGCAACTCCGATGATTGTGAAGGTTACGCCGTTTATTTCCAGCGTTTTTCCCGAAATCTGTGAATCCGAGTTGAATTGGTGCTGCCAAAAAGGATGGCTCAGAACAACGACAGGATTCGTTCCCGGAGCTTGATTCTGTTCCACGGAAAAAGCTCGGCCAACTTCTGCGCCGATTCCCAAGGCCGAGAAGTAATTTGCAGACACGAGTTGGCATTGCAAGGGCAGAGGTTCGCGCGATTCCTTTGAATTGCTAACGGATTCGGCTGGCGGCGTAGCCACAACCTGCGTGGGCCAGCCCGCAGCGATCACCTCGGAGAAGACATGATTCTGATCGCGGAAATAAAGATACTCGGGATACGAAAAAGCATATTGAATGTCTCCGGACGCGCCGCTGGCAAACCAGCGCTTGAATCTCACAACGCTCTCTGGATCTTTCACCGGCAAGGGTTTCAGAGCAATGGAATCAAATGCCGTGAACAAGGTTGTGTTCACGCCAATCCCCAGCGCAAGCGTCATGACCGCCACGGTTGTAAATCCAGGGTTCTTCGCCAGCATCCGCGACCCGTAACGGATATCGCTCCACACGGTTTCGAGCCAGAAGCCACCGCGCGCTTCGCGGCATTGTTCCTTGAACTTTTCGTGGGCGCCGAATTCGATGCGGGCTCGCCGCTCCGCCTCGGCGCGCGTGAGCCCGCTGCGCTCCAAATCGTCCGCGCGATTTTGCACATGCGCGCGCAGCTCCTCATCGGTATCGTTCTCAACGCTCGCGCGCTGAAAAAGCGCCGAAACGAGAGCGCGAAGCGTAGATAGCAGGCTCATATTTCCTCCGGTTGTGTGTTGAGGGCGGACGCAATCGCAGTAGCAAGGCGGTTCCAGCCGTCGGCTTCCTGACGCAGACGCTTGCGGCCGGCAGAAGTGAGTTCATAGAACTTGGCGCGCCGATTGTTGTCGGAAGTGCCCCAGCTTGCCTTGAGCAGGCCCTGGCGGACCAGGCGAAACAATGCCGGGTAGAGCGCGCCTTGTTCGATGAGCAGCGCGCCTTGAGAAATTTGCCCGATGCGCAGCAGCACGCCATAGCCGTGGAGCGGGCCAAGCGACACCGCCTTCAAAATCAAGAGGTCCAACGTTCCGGGAAGGATTTGCGCTTGCGATGGCATCAAGCCTCCTAAGTTGCTTAGGAGGATACGCCACGCTCTCCTAAGTTGTCAAGGAGAGTGTAGGCACAGAAAGCGTTCATGGTTTCTTGGCTCTTGGCGGGTCGAAGGTCATACTGCGCACAATCCCCTCGCCTTCTTTGACAAAAATCACTTGATTCGGCTGGATGTCCCTCAATGTCTCCACCGCGCCGCTGGGCCAGCGAACCTCCAGCAACTCGACCTTCTCCGCTTTCCCGATCCCAAAATGCACGCGCAAATCGTTCTGCGAAAAGTAACCGCCCCCGCTGTGCACTTCGTCAATCTGCGGATGCAAAGCCTTCTCTCCTGGAAGATGCGTGATGCACTTGATCCGCGCACCGATCCCGCTGCGATTCGATTTTGTTCCAATGACTTTAATCTTGATCCAGTTGTTGCCCGTCGTGGAATCGCACCGCAGAAGTTGCGGAAAATCATTCACGGTATTCACGACGACGTCGAGGTCGCCGTCGTTATCAAAGTCCCCAAACGCACACCCACGCGCCGCAACTGGCGTCGATATCCCCGGCCCCGCATCGTAGGAAACATCATCAAGGCGCCCATTGCGCAAATTCTTGTAAAGCAGCTTGCGCTGCGGATACCCCGCTTCCGTCTTCAATTGCTCCACTTCCGGATACACGTGCCCGTTGCAAATCAAAATGTCCGCCCAGCCGTCATTATCCATATCGAAAAAACCGCAGCCCCATCCGAGATATTGCGTGTGCTTGCCGAGCCCGCCCTGAAACGTGGTGTCCTCAAAGTTCGCCCCGCCAAGATTGTGGTACAAGGAGGGCGTGTCGCCCGCGAAATTCGTTTTCACCAAATCAAGATTGCCATCGAGATCGTAATCGGCAGCGGAAATGCCCATGCCCGCTTGCGGCTTCCCGTCGGCGCTCAATGCGCAGCCGGCTTCCAGCGCAATGTCGGAGAACGTTCCGTTCTTTTTGTTTTGATAGAGTGCGCTAGCCGTCGAATCATTGGCGACATAAATGTCCGGCCAGCCATCGTTGTCGAGATCCGCCGTCAACACGCCCAGTCCGTAAGTTCCGTTGGCCTTCAAAATTCCCGATTTCTCGCTGACGTCCGTGAACGTGCCATCGCCGTTGTTGTGATACAAAATATTTTTCCCGCCCATCAGACCAGGTGGCCCGCATGCCACCATCACGCCTTTGTAAAGGCAAGGTCCGGACTCCGGTACCGGCGCCGTTCTCAAGTCCATGTCGATGTAATTAGCTACAAACAGGTCGAGCCGTCCGTCGCGGTCGTAATCCACAAAAGCGCAGCCGGTGTTCCACCGCTTGCCATTGCCGGCGACGCCGGCCTTCTCGCTCACGTCCGTGAATGTTCCGTTGCCGTTGTTGTGATACAGCACGTTCTTCCCAAAGTACGTCACAAACAAATCGTCGAAGCCGTCATTGTCGTAGTCGCCGATGCAAACTCCCTGTCCCCAGCCCGAATGCGCCAGCCCAGCTTTGGCCGTCACGTCTGTAAACGTCCCGTCCCGGTTGTTTTTGAAAAGATGATTCGTGGGTTCCTGTCCCGAGGGGAAACCTTCCAGCCGCGTCCCATTCACGAGGAAAATATCGAGCCAGCCGTCGTTGTCGTAATCATAGAAAGCGACGCCGCACCCCGTGGTTTCCAGCAGGTATTTGTTCTTGTGCTCCCCACCGTAAATCGTCTTCGCATTCAGCCCCGATTCGCGCGCCACATTCAGGAACGTGACACCAAGGTTCTGCGCCGGCTTTGCGGATGATTGTGCCGACACTGTTGCGGAAGGTGAACTGGCCTCTTGTTTTCGCAGAGGCAGCGCGAGGGACAGGACTTTCTCGAACGGGAGCACCAGCGCGGACCGGCAGAGTGAATGCAGGAATTTTCGTCGCGTGGAAGCCAATCGACCCGGTCCCTTTCTTGAAGATGCTGTGCCAGAATCACGCGCTTTCTTTTATAGTAAGGCGCGCGTGGCATTGCAAGTTTGCGCCCCAGCGGAGCGAAAAGCATGAAAATCTCGCGCGAGTTTTCCGAAGGCCCTGGAAAAGAATTCTCTTCGAAGCGGGGAAAGCGAATTATCCTGTGTCTCGGCGCGGCCCTGCTCCTTGCCGCTGCCCCGCCGCGCTCCATGAGTCAGCAGGACCAATCAGCGCCCGCGCGTCTCGAGCTTTCGCGCACCGTGCGTCCTTGGGAATTTCTGCCAATCACCGGAACGCGGGCAGCCTTGTTCGGCGACGAAAGTGGCACGATGGAGGCCTGGGTCTATCCGCTGAAAATCTTCCGCGAATTCCATCTGAATTTTCTTACGGAAGGACGCGTTCTCCCCGCCGAGACTCTTGCCCGCACGGTCACAGTGCGCCCGGAATCCGCCACGATTCTCTACGCCGGCGATACTTTCACCGTGCGCGAAACGCTGTTCGTTCCCATAGACGCGCAAGGCGCCGTCCTCCTCCTCAATGTCGAAACTGAGCAGCCTCTCGAAATCGAAGCCGTTTTCCGTCGCGATTACCAACTCATGTGGCCCGCCGCGCTCGGCGCCAGCTACATCGATTGGAACTGGTCGCAGCGCGCATTTTATTTCGGCGAGGAGCAAAGAAAATTCTCCGCGTTCGTCGGTTCACCCACGGCTGCCGATCCTCACGCCGAATTTCAAACCAACTATGCTGAATCACAAACCAGTTCCTTCCGCCTCGGCGCCACCGCCAAAGGCAAGGACACCAAGCTCATCGTCATTGCGGCTTCGATGGAAGGCCACGACGCCGCGCTAAAAACCTATCAGCATCTCACCGCCGATTACGCCGCTCTTCAGCAGGAAGCCTCAAAGTATTATCAGGACTATCTCGCCCGCACCGTCACGCTCGATCTTCCCGACGCGCAAATCCAGCAAGCCTACGATTGGGCGCGCATTAGCGAATTCCAGGGACTTGTTACCAATCCATTTCTTGGCACTGGCCTTGTCGCCGGCTACCGCACTTCCGGAACCAGCCAGCGCCCCGGATTCGCCTGGTTTTTCGGCCGCGATTCTTTTTGGACCTCGCTCGCGCTTAACGCCTCCGGTGACTTTTCCACTGCGCGCACCGCGCTCGCGTTCATCAGCAAATTCCAGCTCGAAGACGGTAAAATCCCCCACGAAATTTCCCAAGGCGCAAATTTCGTGGACTGGTTCAAGGGCTATCCTTATCCCTACGCCTCCGCCGACGCCACGCCGCTCTACCTCATTGCGATGAACGATTACGTCAACGCGAGCGGCGATACGGCTTTCGCCAAAGAAAAGTGGGACAGCCTCTGGAAAGCCTACGAATTTCTCCGCTCCACTTACGACGAGCATGGCTTCGCGAAAAATCAAGGCGTCGGCCACGGCTGGGTCGAAGGTGGCCCGCTGCTCCCCGTGAAAACCGAGCTGTATCAAACCGGCCTCGGCATCGAAGCACTGCGCGCGCTCTCGAATCTCGCGCATCTCATGGGCAAGGAAGACGCGAGCGAAGAGTTGGCCAGGAATTTCGCGCAGCAGCGGCCGCTGATGAACGATGCATTCTGGCTCGCCGACAAAAAGCGCTTCGCCTTTGCGCTCGACAACAACAATCACCCGGTGGACGAGCCCACCGTGCTCTCAACCGTTCCGATGTGGTTCGGTTTGCTCGACGAACCCAAAGCCGATGTCATGATTACGCAGCTTGCCGATCTGGATCAGCAGACCGATTGGGGCATGCGCATCATCTCGGACCATTCGCCGAAATTCAGCGGCGGGGGCTACCATTACGGCTCGGTGTGGCCGCTCTTCACCGGCTGGGCCGCCGTCGGGGAATATCGCTATCACCGCGCTCTGCCCGCGTACGAAAATCTGCGCGCCAACGCACTGCTCGCGTTCGATGGCTCGCTCGGCCACTTTTCGGAAGTGCTTTCCGGCGCGTACTACCAGTCGCTGTCCACCAGCTCGCCGCACCAAGTCTGGTCCGCGGCCATGGTCGTCAGCCCTGTCCTGCGCGGTCTGTTCGGCCTCGCGCCAGACGCCGCCGCGGGCTCGCTCACCTTCGCGCCGCACGTTCCCGCCGACTGGACTTCGTTCGCCATCCGCAACGTCCCGGTAGGCTCGGCGAAGATCGATTTGCACTATGCCAAAGACCTTGAGGGAATCACACTGGAGGCGAAGCCTTCAGGCACGTTTTCTGGCAACCGCTCTCTCAGTCTCGACTTTCATCCCGCCATCAGCCTCCGGACGAAAGTTCTCGATGCCACGTTTAACGGCCGCCCCGTGCCGTTTCACGTGGAACCGAATGCCGCCGACCAGCATGTGCTCGTCCACATTTCCCTCTCCTCGGGAGCGAACACGCTGCACATCCGCCTCAAAGACGACTTCGGCCTGGCGTACGATTCCACCTTGCCGGCCCTCGGCTCCACGTCCGAAGGCCTGCGCGTCGTGTCCGAGTCTTGGTCGACTGCGCACGACCGCCTCACGCTCTCCATCTCGGCTCGCGCTGGCCGCACATATCGCCTCTCCGTCTGGAACCCTGCCCAAATCGTCTCCGTCTCCGGGGCCAAACTTGCCAAAGTTCTGGACCGCCGCAGCGATCTCGTCGTCGAATTCCCTCCAAGTGCCACAGATCCCGTCGCCCACGAGATGATCTCTATCCAATTCCTTAAATGACGTTCCCACTTTTGGCAGATGAACCGCTTTTCCCGAACCCAGTTGTGCCTTTTGCAAATAGCGGTGCGGGACCTGCTTTTTTCCCGGGGCTCCTTGCCATTGACTGCTGCCCTTAGATTGTTTTGCGCATCACGACGTGCGAGCTGAAGCGTGTGCTGCCGAACGGCGCGACGGCCTTGAATCCAGCTTTCATGAACATGGATTCGCTGCCGTGCGTGGACTCGTTTCCAAAAGCGCGGGACAGCCAGCGCGTGATGGGATAGGCCTCGACGAGCCCGCCTCCCTTGCGGCGAATGGATTCGAGCGCAGCTTGTAGCGCGGCGGACGCGACGCCGCGTTTGCGATACGGCTTCAACACGGCAAAGCACGTGATGCGCCAGAGTTTTTGTGTGCTGTCCGGAGCCAAGCCTCTGTAGATGCGCTTGTTGTCGATGCGCGGCAGCTCCTCGCGCATACCGTATTGGCACCAACCGACGGGCTCGCCTTTTGCGTATACGAGAATGCCGTGCGCGCAACCTTGTTCAACCAAAGCGCGTTTCTGGCGGCGGTTGCGCACCCCGCGTTCTGCGCGAGTGCGCAGCCATTGGTCCCTGGGCAAGCTTCTCGGCCGATGAAAATGCATGCACTGGCAGAAGTCCCAGCCGCTCCCTTGCGAGAAAAGCCGCACAAAGTCCGGCCAGGTTTTCATGGAAAGCTCTCTCGTGGTGTAGGTGGACGCTGGGGATTCGAGCGAAGGCATGCTGCACGATCCTCGCTGTATCGTATCGCAAACGCGCAGGCGAGCAAGCAAGATCAAGAATTAAGAAAAAGCGGAGTATTTCGTGGAGTTGAACTAATGGCTCGACAAAGAAAAGAGGGGCACGACATGCCGTGCCCCTCCAACGCACGCGAGCCTCAGAGAGGACGAGACCGGCCGCCGGAATGGCGCGTTTAGCCCTTCGCCGGGACGGTGGCCGGCTTGGACAGCTTGAACGTCAGCTCTGTCTTGGCCCCAAGAATGGAATTGTCGGTTTTCTTTTCTTTGCTCTTACCTGTGCTCTTGTTCGATTTGAGCGCCACCTTGTCGGACGGCCGGCGCGTGTTGGTCTCCAGGTCGTAGGACTTTCCGTGGAGAGTGACCGAAGCGAGCTCAACCTTCAACTCGTTCTTCTTAACATGCACTACTTTGCCGGTGATGTGTGCCCCCTTGGGAAGCACGATCTTGCCGTCTATCTTCACGGGCGCGGCGAGGCTGGCGCCAAAGGTGTCACCCTCATGGGTCTTTGTGCTGCGGAGCGTCTGGTCCACCACGGCCGTGAGCTGCGTGCCCTTGGGTACGGTGATCACCGGCCCGGTCGGCTGCGTCGCCTTAGCGGAGACAGGCGTGACCTTGGGGGTCTCGCCCTTTGCGACAGCAGGCTTGGCCGCTGCAGCCCTAGGCGCCGCCTTAGGAGCCTGGTTTGCGGCTTGTTCGTCCTGTTGGCCGGAGCAGCCCGCCATGGCGATAAAGCAGGCAACCGTCACAGCAAGGCCCAGTTTGCGAGAGAATTGCGATTGGAACATTCTGCCCTCCTGTAGATAGCCCAACGGACTGGGAGGAGTGGCCGGGTGACCCCTTCGCCGAATCAAATATCAAATCACGCTCGGAACCGTGGGTATCCCTTGAGCTTGGGGAAATTGTACTAGATTAAGAGGAAGAATTTACGGGCATCAATGGTGCGTGTCCTTCCCGTCACCGCGCCAATGACCAGTGGCCGGGCAGGCTACACGGCTGTCCGATTCGACATGCATTTTTCATAGTTCCCCTATGAGAACTTGGATTTCTGCCCCTGATCTCTGGTTGTTCCTGGGGGGCTTTGATGGAAAGTGTTGAAAAAACAGCGTTTTGCCGGCCTTAAAGTTGGCAGTAACGCTGGAAGAAAGATTGCTTCTTCCCAAATCCCACCCACACCCGCCCAATTTTCTTACTTCAGGAGATTACCCGATGCGAGATTTGTCCTTCCAGAAAGTCGCTCGTGAGCGTGTACCTATTGCTCGCCTCCCGCTTGCAGGTCGCGCGGTTCATTTTGCCGCGCGAGCATGCGCCATTCTTCTCGCAATCGTTATCGCTCCACTGGTCCTAAACGCGCAGATCGCGGGAAGAGATTCCAACAGTCCCAGAGATTCAAGAGCTAGTAGCTCAGCCACAGTTACCTCGCCGAGCTTGAATACGGCGGCGAATCCGTCTCCGCAGGAATACCCTGAAGAAAAATCCAAAACCAAGCTGGAAGCGGTTGTTGGGGCAATCAAGCTGCGTTTTTATGGCACCGTTCTCTTCAACATGTCCTTTTCGGATTCGGACGAAGTAGGCCAGGAAGTGCCTCTTTGGCCGCTGCCTGGCATTGTGCCCATAACTTTTCCGGACGGCACCACGGTTCCTGCGGGGCACGTTCATGACACGGTCTTCACCGCGCGGCAGAGTATTTTCGGTTTCAATTTCGCGCCTGCAAAAACATCGGATAACGGGTGGAATCCCTCGGCGGTCATCGAAATGGATTTCTTCGGCACACGTCCATCGGATCTCTTTCAGCCGCAAGGGCGCGTCTTTAACCAGCCGCGATTGCGAAAAGGATATTTGCAGTTGGAGAAGGGAAACTTCAAGGTGGTTGCCGGTCAGGACGATATGATCATTTCTCCGCTGGACCCCATTTCCCTCTCCCACGTAGGCGTGCCCCTCGGCGCTACGGCAGGCGACTTGTGGGCGCGGTTGCCGCAGCTGCGCTTAGACGTGACGCACAACTTTGGCGATACTTCCACGCTTTTTCAAATCGGCATTTTGCGGCCCGTCTTTGGCGATCCAAGATTGGGAGACATTCCGCAGCCGGGAACTTCCCTGGACACCGCATTCTCCGGGTTCGGCGAACGTGCCTCGCAACCTTTTTATCAGGCGCGCATTGCGGCGTCTCACCCGTTCAGAGGCTCGACCGCCACGATTGGTCTTGGCGGTCATTTCGGCGAAGAAGCCGTCGGTGCCAGCCGCAAGATTGATTCCTGGGCCTTTGCGTTTGACTTCCACATCCCGTTGCAATCGCGAGTTACCTTGCGTGGAGAGGGGTTTGTCGGCAGCAACCTCGCCCCTTTCCAGGGCGGCATTGTTCAGGGCGTCGCTGCTGCGCCCGCCGCTGCCCCTTTCACCACTATTCAGCCTATCGGCGCGGGTGGCGGTTGGGGTGAACTGACTTTCCGTGCTACGGAAGACAACAAAAATATTTTCTACCTTGGCGCTGGCACGGATGATCCGCGAAACCATCAACTTCTTCCCGGCACCACACGCGCGAAGAACACATTTGCCTGGGTAAGCTATTTTCGCAAGTTGACCAACGACGTGACTCTCAGCCTGGAATGGAGCAATTGGCAATTTCGCACTGTGGCATTTCCCGCTCCCGGGGTAGAGGCGAAGGGACCATCGGGCCGCGGCAATGTCATTAACATAGCCCTTGCTTACCAGTTCTGATTCATAGGTGGCGGAAGCCCTTGAAAAGGCAAAAAAACAATAATCGCGGCGGCTAGGTCCACAAGAAACAAATGTTGGAAGCCGGCAGTCAGCTGTTTCCACAGGCTGAGGAAAACCATAAAAATAATTATGGCAGGGGCTTGACGAACTAAGAAAAACTGGTATTATTACAAATGGTCTTGGGGCTCTATGGAGCCTAGGATCGCTCAGGGGCATCACAGTCGGATCGAGAAGTCTTCCAGCCCGAGAAAAAACGAAGGCGAGAAGTAGATCCTAATAGTGGGGTTCTTTACGAGTACAGGGTAGAAAGAAGTCGAGCAACGCGTGGAGCCACTCAAGTGGGAGTGGTTGCACCCGGCGCTCGACGCCGGGTTTTTTTATTTTGCGGCGGTGTTTAGGGGCAGTGGCGAGTGGGAAGAAGTTCCGCAAGGGATTTCGACGAAAAGTCGCAAGGCAACTAAAACACCAAGCAAAATCCCAGTGAGACTGGGGCAGAGCTGGAAGGCAAGTTCGCGGCATGCGAACAGGTAAGTCCCGCCAGACAGGTCCTGAGGCATTCAGGGCATTCCGATCGACTCGGAAGAAAAGTTCTTTGACAACAGAAAGGCTGGCAATCCCACGCCGATAACTTTGCGCGGATTACGGTCCGCGCGAGGGAGTGAAGGTGTGGGTTATTACAAGTTTGCTCGAGATTGAGCATAACTGTGGAACAAGGCGGCTTATCCAAAGCCGTGAGAGGTGATGGGTGACTGGCGACTCGCAAGAGAAGTCAGAAACAGAATCACCGGCACGGTTCACCGAAGACTGTGGAGTCGAAAGCCTGCGTCAGATTTCTTAGTTGCTCCGCGAGGGGCAGCCGGACAAATCGCGAGCCCATGCCCGGGCGAGCGGAGAGTTGATGCGAGGACGTATGGAGCTGCAGGAGTCGGAACGTCAGAGTTGTAGCGGCGGGTCTTCAGACCCGTTCTTTCAACAGCGAAGACGGATTGGGTAAGTTTTATGATTAAGCTACTAAGGGCGTACGGTGGATGCCTTGGCGCCAGAAGGCGATGAAGGACGTGGCAAGCTGCGATAAGCCCCGGGGAGCCGCAAGCAGGCTTTGATCCGAGGATGTCCGAATGGGGAAACCCGGCGGGATGAACTCCCGTTA
>QHYL01000527.1 GCA_003224105.1 Acidobacteriota bacterium
AACGATATGTCCGGGAAAACGGTGCAGGTGAACTACCTGCTGGACTACCGGAAGCTGAACAAGTCGTTTGCGGACCTGGGCGCGTATATGGCGTTTTACGGCCCGGGCGACGCGAAATTGATCGGCGACGGGCAGCCGGAGCGGCTGACGAGTGTTCCGGTCACGCAGAATTTCTTCCCGCTGCTTGGGGTGGAGACGCAGGTTGGACGGCAGTTCAGTGCAGAGGAGTGCGTCTGGAACGGGCCGCGCGTGGCGATGCTGAGCGATGGCCTTTGGAGGCGAAAATTTGCAGCAGACCCGAACATTGTGGGCAAGGTGCTGAAGTTTGATGGCGGGCCGGTGACCATCGTCGGCGTGCTGCCGGCGTCGTTTGATTTCGGGACCATTTTTGCGCCGGGGACGAAAGTGGACATGTACGAGCCGTTTCCGCTGACGACGGAGACGAATCGCTGGGGCAATACGCTTGCGATTGTCGGGAGGCTGAAGCAGGGCGCAAGCATGGAGCAGGCGCAAGCGGAGGCGGCGATTCTGGGGCCGCAACTTCAGCGCGAGAATCCGAAGATGAATGAATTTGATCCGAAACTCTCGATGCTGCCTGCCCACGTGAGCGGCAGGCTGCGGCCAGCGCTATTGGTACTGGCCGGCGCGGTGGGTGTGGTGATGCTGATTGTGTGCGCGAATTTGTCGAATTTGTTGCTGGCGCGGTCGGCGGCAAGGCAGAAGGAGATTGCAATTCGCGTGGCGCTGGGGGCGGAGCGAAGGCATTTGTTGGGCCAGATCTTGACGGAGAGCGTACTGCTCTCTTGCAGCGGAGCGGCACTGGGTGTGGTGCTGGCATTTTTGGGAGCGCGCGTGCTGGCGCAGCTGAGCGCGATGAAGATTCCGCTGCTCGCCGATGCGGGCCTGGATAAGGCGTCGCTGGCGTTCGCCATACTGATCGCGGTGGCGACTGGCTTGCTGTTCGGCCTGGCGCCGGCGTGGTCGGCCTCGGAGCTCACGCTACACGATGCGCTGCAGGACTCGAACCGCGGGTCGAGCCGAGGGCGCGGACATGCGTGGATGCGGAGCGCGCTCGTGGTGGCCGAAATCTCGCTTGCGTGTGTGCTGCTGGCTTCGGCGGGACTGCTGATTCGCAGTTTTCTGCACGTACTCGATGTGAACTTGGGATTTGCGCCGGAGCACGCGATGGCGCTGCGTATCGACCCGAACGACAGCTACAAGACGCAGGAGCAAAAGAATGCGTACTTTACGGAGGCGTTGCACGACGTAATGAACGTGCCAGGAATCGAGGCAGCCGGATTGTCGGATGCGCTTCCACTAGGGTGGAACCGCAGCTGGGGATTCGCAGCCAAGGGCGTCCAGTACAAGCCGGGGAAATACCCGGGGGGATTTCCTCGCATGATCAGCGAGGGGTATTTCCGTGCGATGGGAATTCCGCTGAAGGCTGGGCGCGATTTTACGGAACGCGATACGAAAGGCGCGTTGAATGTGATTATTTTGAATGAGACGGCGGCGCGAACCCTGTTTCCTGCGCAAGATCCGATTGGGCAGATCGTGCTGGCGGATCAACCAGAGCGGACAGTCGTGGGAGTTGTCGGCGATGTGCGCCACATGACGCTTGAGGAAGGGTCAGGCAGTGAGTTTTATATTCCAATGCGGCAGACGCAGGACTATGGGGTTGTGGATTTAGTTGTGCGGAGTTCGTTGCCGACGGGGCAGCTGGCGTCGAAGTTGCGCGAGGCGTTGCAGCCGATCGAGCCGAATCTGCCGACGTCGAATCTTCGGACGATGCAGGCAGTGGTTGACCGAGCTGTGTCGCCGCGGCGGTTTGTGGTGATTCTGCTTGGAGGCTTCGCGGCGTTTGCCTTGATTCTGGCGTCGTTGGGAATTTATGCAGTGATCTCGTATTCGGTAAGCCAGCGAAAGAATGAAATCGGGATTCGCATGGCGCTGGGAGCGTCCCCTGCGATGGTGCGGCAACTGATCTTGGTAGAGACGATGCATTTGGCGGGAATTGGCACGGCGATTGGAATTGTAGGAGCGCTGATTGCGACGCGCCTGGCGGCGTCACTGTTGTATGGAGTGACGGCGACGGACCCGGCTACGTTCGGGGGAATGATTGTGGTGTTGGCGGCTGTTGCGGCGCTGGCGGGGTATCTGCCCGCGGTTCGTGCAGCGAAGATTGAACCGGTGATGCTGCTGAGGTCGGAGTGAGGCTCAGAGGATTTTCTGACCGAGAGCAGAAAGCACGAGTTCGACGCCAAGGAGCGCGGTGCGGTTGTGCTCGTCAAGGATGGGATTGATCTCCACCACTTCCATCGAAACCATGGATTCCGTGTCGGCAATCATTTCCATGGCGAGATGCGCCTCGCGATAGGTGGCGCCGCCGCGGACCGGCGTGCCCACCCCGGGGGCATCGGTGGGATCAACGAAGTCCATGTCCAGGCTGACGGCAACGCCAGCCGTGTCGTCCATGGCGTATTTCAGGGCTTCGGACATGACGTCACGCAAGCCGCGCTCGTCGATATCGCGCATGGTGAAGACGTGAACGCCGGATTTCTTTACGATTTTGCGTTCCTGGGCATCCAGGTCGCGCGCTCCAACGATTACGATATTGCCCGGCTCGGCTTTGGGCTTGAACCCGCCTAGTTCCACAAGTTCTGTCGCGCCGTAACCCATAATCGCGGCGAGCGGCATGCCGTGGATGTTTCCGGAAGGCGAAGATTCCGGCGTGTTCATGTCGCCATGCGCGTCGAGCCAGAGATAGCCGATTTCCTTTTTCTGCTGGCGGAAATGCGAAGCCACGCCGGCTGCCGCGCCGACTGCGATGGAGTGGTCACCACCTAAAACAAGCGGGAGGAAGCCTTCGGCAAGAGACTTTTCTACGGTCCTGCAAATGTCCTGGCAGGTTTCCGCAATTTCCTGGAGATATTTGGCCCGCTTCTCACCCACGGGCATTTCTTCCGGCTGTTTTACTTCGAGGTTGCCAATGTCTTCGACCGAGGGGCCGAGCTTCTTGATGGCAGCCTGCAAACCCGCACCGCGCAAAGCCGAAGGGCCCATGTCCACGCCGCGACGGCTTTGGCCGAGGTCCATTGGCACGCCGATAATTCGAACTTTTTGAGCCATTTCGTTTCGCGTTCGGATCCGAGTTTTGCGGCCCGCGAGGGCGCACGAAACGCCCTCGCGAATGTGCTCGGTGCCGCAAATCCAGGCGATGGTGCGCTCCAGGCCCAGGCCGAATCCCGAATGCGGCACGCTCCCGTAGCGCCGCAGGTCGAGATACCACTGGAACGCTTCTTCAGGGAGGTTATGTTCGTGCAGACGCTTCACGAGAAGGTCGTAATCGTGAATGCGCTGACTGCCGCCGATGATTTCGCCGTAGCCTTCGGGAGCGAGCATGTCAAAAGCGAGCGCGAGCTCGGGCCGTTGCGGGTCAGGCTGCATGTAAAAAGCCTTAAGCGATGTAGGGTAACGATGGACGAGCACCGGGCGGTCAAAAGAACTGGAAATGATGGTTTCCTCGTCGCCGCCGAAGTCGTCTCCAAATTTGGCGGCATTGCCGTTCTTGTTCAAAACCGCGACGGCTTCTTCGTAACTTATGCGCGGGAAGGGTGGCTTGACGCACTCCAGCTTTTTCGTATCGCGCTTGAGGGTTTCCAGCTCACGCGGCTTATTTTTCAAAACGCCTTGGACGATGGCGCAGACGAGCCCTTCGCCAAGGGCCATGACTTCGTCCAGTTCTACGTATGCTGCTTCTGGCTCAAGCATCCAGAATTCGGTCAGGTGGCGGCGCGTTTTTGATTTTTCCGCGCGGAAGGTGGGGCCAAACGTATAAATCTTCCCGAGCGCCATGGCCAGCGCTTCTCCGTAAAGCTGGCCGCTCTGCGTCAGATACGCTTTCTGTTCATCGATGTAATTGACTTCGAACAAAGTGGACGTGCCCTCACAGGCGGCCGGAGTGAACATCGGCGCGTCGGTGAGCGTGTAGCCTTGGCTGTCCATGAATTCGCGGGCAGCACGGATGGCTTCGGCGCGGATACGCAGAATCGCCGCCTGCCGCGGCGTACGAATCCAAAGATGGCGGTTGTCGAGGAGAAAGTCGACGCCGTGTTCTTTGAGTTGGATAGGGAAGGGCGTGGATTCGGGGATCTTTTGTAAGACCTGCATGTTCGTAACGCCGATTTCGTAGCCGCCGGGAGCGCGCTTCTCCGCGCGAATGTTTCCGGTAACAATGACGCTCGATTCCTGCGTCAGGCCTTTAAGCGCTTCGAATGCTTCGAGATTCTCTTTGAGCGAGCAGACGCCCTGAATGATGCCCGTTCCGTCACGAAAAATGGGAAAAAGCAGCTTGCCGGACTCACGGAGGTTATAGAGCCAGCCCTTGAGCGTAACTTCCTGTCCGTCGTGTTTCCCTGCTTGCTCGATGGTAATCGTAGGCATGGTAGCTTTGGAATCGGAAACTTGAGCGAACATTTTAGCAGAGACGACGAATTTGGCGCGCTGAGAGGAAAGGTTCAACGATTGGCCATGGTGCGAATACGGCCGAAGCCGAGAAGCTGTTGGTCAGCGGTTACCAGCGTTAGGTCGAGAACTTGCGCCGTCGCAGCCAGAAAACGGTCGGCGGGATCAGCGTGCATATCGAGAAGTTCCGCTGCGAGCACGATTTCATGGGTGAAGGGCGCCTGAACGAACCCCGGAGCTGATTGCCGTAGCCAAGCCAGGAAATCCGGGCTTAGTTCGACTCGTTTCTTGCGGTGTAGCATCAGTGCTTCCCAAGTGCTGACGGGCGATACCCAGAGTTCGTTGGCTTGATCGCCGAGCTCGTGGCGCGCGCGGCGGCCAAGCCGCTCGGGGCTGTGTAAGAGCCAAATCCAAATGTGCGTATCGAGCAGGAGCTTCACTCGCGGAGGGCCTCAATCTCATCCGTGTCAATTACGGGCGAAACGATGTCCCCAAGAATCTTGAGCGAGTTTCGCATGCTTCCGAACAGAGCAGCCCTACTGACGGTGGCAACGGCAGGCACCACATCCGCGACGGGTTTCCCGTGACGGGTGATGCGGATAGCCTTTTTCGTCTTGCGAACGCGTTCCAATATGGCCAAGCACTTAGCCTTGAATTGGGAGATAGAGACTTCTTCAATATCCACGGTTTCTCACCTGGTCAATATTATAGACCATGGTCAAATAAATGGTCAAATACTGTGTATGAAGGTTGCGAACTAGAGGCTTTGCGCCCAGGCTTTCTCGAACTTGTCCAGAGACTTGCGGGCAGCGACGAGCTGCTCGTTCATTGTGGGGGCGTCGTGACCGCTTTTTTCCTTTAATTCGAGAACCAGTGGTAGTCCATTTTGGGGTGCCGACTTGAGCAGCTTAATTGCGTCAGGCCAGTGGATGGAGCCCTCGTAAGGCGGCAGGTGCTCATCTTTTTCGCCATGGTTGTCATGCAAATGTACGGAGGAAATCAGCTTCTTCATCGGCGCAAAGCTCTTCTCCAGGCTTGGCTCCTCCGGAAATTCCGCAAGATGCGCGTGGCCGATGTCGAAATTAAAGCGCACGCCGCTGAGCCGCGTCTCATCCACAAAAGCGCGAAGGTAGTCGGGACTCCCCATTTCGCTCAAAGTGTTTTCCACGCAAAGGGTGACGCCAGCGTGGTGCGCGTGCAAGACCAGATGCTCGAGCGAACTGAAAGCCGCGTCGCGCTTGCGCGGATCGGCGGTTTCACGCGAGCCGCCCATGTGCAGGATGAGCCGCGCATAGGGCAGATCATCCGCGACGTCAATCACGCGCTTCAATTCATCCATGGCCTCGATGCGCCGGACGCGCTCCACTTCGCAAATAGAAAGCGGCGCTCCGCTCTCGCGCATGGCGCTCAGATCCCGGCTGGTAGGTGCGTGGAGCGAAGCCAGTTGCAAACGATGCGCCTCCAGGGCGCTGGCCATCGCGCGTATTTCTGGCTTCATCGAGTATTCGAAATGGCTGCGCGTGCAGAAAATCTCAATGCCTTGGAAATCGGCCTCGGCAATTTGCCCAAGGATTTCCGGGGTCAACTTCTTGGAAATGCACAAGTAGGTCGAGAGTAGTCTCTGCATGAGTTCACTGGGTTTCCAGGACCATTCAGAAGTTTACCGTTATTTCGCTGGAGTCCCCGCGCCTCTCTGGGGCCCTTGTGCCCGAAACATTCCCCCTCAGTATCCGATGGCAGACCCCTGGTCTCGCGGATCGGCAGCCCCGAGGCGTTCTCCCGTCCGAGGATCGATGCCGATGGCGTTAACCAACCCCATGTGCTTGCTCAATTTGGCCTCGCTTCCAAGGCTCGGAGTGTAATACCACCCGCGTTCAACCTCGTGACCGCGGACCCGCAGCGCCTGCTCCATGCTCATCGGGAATTCCGCTTCCATGCGAATGCGGTCCGGGAACCATTGATGATGAAAACGCGGCGCATTGATGGCTGCTTGCGCGTCCATACCAAGCCGCATCCAGTTGATTACGCTAAGCAGCGTGACGGAGATGATCGTCGGTCCCCCGGGCGAGCCGGTAACGAAGCTCAGCTTCCCATCGCGCAGAAGAATGGTTGGCGTCATCGAGCTAAGCGGCCGATGGCCCGGCGCGATAGCGTTGGCGTCGGATTGCATCAACTCGTATAGGGAGTTCGGGGCGCCGGGCTGCGTTGTGAAATCATCCATCTCATCGTTCAGCAGAAAGCCTGCGGCGCAGGTTACATGCGAACCGTAGCTGTCGTTCAATGTATAAGTGCTGGCGACCGCGTTTCCGGCCGCGTCCACCACAGAAAAATGGGTGGTGTGTCGGCCCTCGGGTTTGCTGGAAACGGAGTGAGGCGCAGCCTCAGCATTTGCCGCAGAGCCGCAGGTGTGAGGCGTTCCCGCCGTGACAGATCTGCTCGAAGACCCTTTAGCAGAATCGATTGTCGCGGCGCGCTCTTTGGCGTAGCAAGGGTCCGTCAGGCCAGCAACGGGAATTTTGGAAAAATCGGGGTCCGCAAGGTAAGCGGCGCGGTCCGCAAATACGCGCCGCATGGTTTCCGCAACCATGTGAATGCTTTGTGGATCATCCCAGCCTTTCAAAGGCACGTCTTTCAGCATGTTCAGAGCTTCGATCATCGCCACGCCTCCGGAACTTGGCGGGGGAGCGGTTAACACTTCCCACGAGTGGCCGTCGCTGTCGTATTTTGCGCGCAAAACTTCGCGAACTTTCGGTTTGTAATTCGCAAGGTCGTCCAGTGAGATAATTCCGCCGT
>QHYL01000528.1 GCA_003224105.1 Acidobacteriota bacterium
ATACATGAGCGCGGGCACGGGCGTGACACACAGCGAGTTCAACGAGTCGGAAACTGAGCCGGTGCATCTGTACCAGATTTGGATGCTCCCGGAAAAACAGGGACTAAAGCCGATGTACGGCCAGAAGAACTTCGGCGAAGCCGAGAAGCGCGGAAAGCTGCGGCTTCTGGTTTCTCCGGATGGACGCGACGGTTCCGTAAAAATTCGCCAGGACAATGATTTGTACGCGACGGTCCTGGGCGCCGGCGAAACGGTGAAACATGAATTGAAACCGGAGCGGCATGCCTACGTGCAGGTGGCGCGCGGCAGCGTGACGCTGAACGGAACGAAACTGGAGGAAGGCGACGGCGCGGCCATCTCTGATGAGAAAACCGTCGAACTCAAGGGCGAAAAGGACGCGGAAGTGCTCCTATTCGACCTTGCGTGAGAAGTGAAACTGCGTGAAGAGTGCGGAGGCGAGGCGACCTCCGCACTCCGGTTCAGGAGTTTGGCGGAAAGCGCGTTATCTCAATGGGAAAATGCGTGGGTGTTACGAATCCGCACTATCCTCGTCCAGGTATAGAGCGCAAGAATGCCTTACTCGTAGCGCAATGTAACGGAAGGGTCGGTGCTCATCGCTCGTCTAGCGGGGATGTAGCATGCGGCTATAGCCACAAGCGCGAGCACTACAGCGACGGAAACGAATGTGAACGGGTCCATCGCGCTGACGCCGAAGAGCAGGCTGCGCATAAGTTGAGTGAGCCCTAGTGCGGCAGCCAACCCTAGAACTACACCGATAACAGTGAGTTGCGCACCTCGGCCAAGCACCAGGCGCATCACGTCTTTTTGCTGGGCCCCGAGCGCGATACGTATGCCAAGCTCACGCGTGCGCTGCGAAACGGAATAGGAGATTAGTCCGTAGAGGCCAACCATCGCAAGAACCAGCGCGAGCGCCGCAAAGCTGCCTATCAGATAGGAAGGGTAGCGGCGAAGAAAAACGGACGGAGACTGGGAAATAATCTGGTCCATGCTGGAAGCCTGGATCGGAACCAATTGCGGATCTACGGCACGCAGCGAAGTGCGTACCGCTCCCAGCACATTCGTGGGATTGCTGGCAGCGCGGACGACGTAAGTAATGAAAGAATTGGCATCCTGTGAGAAGGGCAAGAAGAGGCTCGCCTCATCGGCGCTGTCGAGCCCCGCTTCGGCTGTATTGCCCACCACCCCCACGATTTCGCGGAAGGGCTCCTTGGGTGAAAATGTAAATTTGATGCGCTTGCCAAGGGGATCCTCGCCACGCAAATACCGTCTCACCCACGCCTCATTGACGATTACGTGCTTCGGCGCAGTGTCTGAGTCAGCAGAGTCGTCGAACGGCCGCCCATCGCGAAGCGGGATCCTCATCACTGAAAAATAGTTGTTAGAAATGTCTCGGATATTGCATTCATTCTCGTGACCCGTTGCCACCGGCTGCCCCTCGATTAGGAAACGGATCGAAGCCCCGCCGCCAGTAAGTGGAACGACGCTGTTGGAAGTGACTCCAACTACACCGGGAATCTTGCGAAGCTGCTCGGTGAATTCCTTGTCGAAGCGGACAGCGTCGGGATCCTTGGGGTAGGAAGTGGCGGGAAGATTCACCCCGAAAACGAGCAGATTTTGCGTATCGAATCCAGGGTTTCGGTTGAGCAGCGCCGTCAGGCTTTTCACCATCAGTGCGGAGCCAATCAGGAGCACCAGGCAAAACGCAATTTCCGCGATGACCAGCGCGCCGCGTAGTCTCTCGTGAACTCCTCCAGTCGACGTGCGCGTTTCCTCTTTGAGCGCTTCGCTTTCGCGTCCATGAGAAACCTGCAACGCGGGCGCCAGTCCGAAGGCAATTCCCGTGAAAATCACGGCGATGCAAAGAAATGCAAGCATGGCCAAGTTCGCGTGAGCATCGCGTAAGAATGGCGTGGAGGCTAGAAGCATTTCTGGTATAAGAGCAATGAGCAACGAAGTCCCCCATTGAGCAAAAAGCAAACCGAGTAACCCCCCGGCAGCCGCAAGCATGACGCTTTCCACCAGGAGTTGCGAAATCAAACGAGCTCGGCCGGCGCCAAGCGCCGCGCGAATGCTGAATTCTTTTCGCCGCCCGGCAGCGCGAACCAGAAAGAGGTTCGTAACATTGGCGCAAGCAATGAGCAGAACGAACCCGACCGCGCCAAAGAGAATCAGGAGAAGTGGCTGAACCTGGCCGACGATGCGGTCGCGCAGGGGAACCATCACGACTTGGATGGCCCCGTTTTCCTGCGGATAAGCCGCGGCGAGCCCCGCATTAATGGAATTCAATTCCGCCTGGGCTTGTTGCGAAGTAATGCCGGGTGCAAGGCGGCCGATCACCGGCATCCATCGAAGGTTGCGCCGTGTCACCAAGTCTTTTTCGATATGCAGTGGCACCCAAATTTCCGCGTTCCCTCGAGGTGCGAACTCAAATTCACGGGGCAAGACGCCGATGATACTGACGCTTTTGTCGTCAAGCCGGATCGAGCGGCCAATGATGTGAGGGTCGCCGCCAAAACGCCGCATCCAGCAGCCATAGGTGAGAATGGCGACCTTAGGGCCCGCAGCGATATCTTCGCCAGCCGCAAAATCGCGGCCGAAGAAAGGCTTGACGCCGAGCGTCGAGAAGAAATTGATGGTCGTTTGCGCGCCAAAGACGAGCTCCGGTTCGCCCGCTCCGTAAAGGGTGAAAGCGTCACGGCCGGAACCAGCAAGCGATTGGAAGGATTCGGACTGTTTCGTCCAATCGAGGTAGTCATGATACGAGGAGACCCGACTAGGAGAGTTCGATTGCCCGGCTTGCCCTTCCTGGAGACGCACTTCACTGAGCTTGAGCAGGCGGCCCGGCTGTGCGTAAGGGAGAGGGCGGATAAGCGCGGCGTAGACGACGGAAAAGATCGCCGTGTTTGCGCCGATGCCTAGAGCCAGCGTCAGTATCGCAACGATCGAGAAACCAGGGCTGTGCCTGAGCGTGCGCAGCCCATAACGAACGTCGCCGAGAAAATTCTCGATAGAAGGCCACCGCCATACGCCGCGGCCGTCCTCCTCCACGATCGCCACATTCCCAAACTCCCGGCGGGCGGCGTAGGTGGCTTCCTTTCTGGACATGCCGCTAGCGACCAGTTCCTCGATCTTTTCTTCGAGGTGCTCCTGAATTTCTTCTGAGAGTTCACCGTAGAGGCGGCGGCGAGAAAACAGTTTCTTGAGCCAGCTCATGATTCACCTCGCGCCAGAACCCGCGTAATCCCTTTGAGCATGCGCTCAAAACGGGAAACTTCTCGCTCCAGGTGTTTCGCGCCTGCCGCCGTCGGCTTGTAAATGCGCACGCGCCGGTTGGTCGAA